>JAYRNY010000761.1:0-13669 GCA_041911975.1 bacterium
CAATAACTTTGTCTTCGTGCTCTTTTCTGGAAAGACCGGCGTTGGGTATGACGGCTGTCGCCACGCCATGTTTTTCCGCAATATCAATGGCACCGGCTGTGGGAACATTGACAAGCACGACCTGCACTTTCGCGTCGAGCTTGCCGCCGGCAATTGCATCCAATATCGCTTCCAGGTTCGATCCTCTTCCGGAAGCCAGAACAGCTATTTTGATAGACACTGTTCCGCCTCCTTGAGTGCGATGTCGGAACGCCAGGCCATGCCTTCGAATTTGATGCGCTTTATGGCTTTGTACGCGTTTTCGCGCGCTTTCTCGATGTTGTCTCCCAGGGCTGTGAGAGCCAATACTCTGCCTCCGTTCGTAAGCAGTTTTTCGCCGTCGAGTTGTGTTCCTGCGTGAAAAAGGAATGCATCGGCAGGCAATTCTCCGACTTCGATTGCTTTTCCTTTAGAGGAGGACTGGGGATAATTTTCAGCCGAGAGAACAACACACACGCTGGCTTTGTCCAGCCATTCGATTGTTTCTAAATCAAGTGTGCCCTTCGCGCTTGCCCAGAGCAGAGGCAAGATATCAGACTTGAGGCGAGGCATGAGCGCTTGTGTTTCCGGGTCGCCAAATCTAGCATTGAATTCGAGTGCGTAAGGTATCAAGCCTTTATTGTTTTCTTTGCCGAGGGATTCTGGTGTGCCGACGAGAATTCCTGCAAACAACATTCCTTTGAAGTCGAGCGACTTATTTTTCAGCGCCTCTTCAATCGGTTTTACAATTTGCTTCTCAATCGCTTCCTTGTGTTTATCAAACAGGCGCACAGGAGAGTACACGCCCATGCCGCCGGTATTGGGACCTTTGTCGCCGTCAAATCGGCGTTTGTGATCCTGGCAAGCTGAAAGTGCTTTGACTGTTTTTCCATCGATGAGAAGCAGGAGAGACAATTCTTCTCCGATCAGTTTTTCTTCGATGACAACAGTCGAGCCCGCGTCGCCGAATCTTCCTTCTTTGAAGATGGCATGCAGCGCATCAAGAGCTTCCGATTGGCTGTTGCAAACGAAAACTCCCTTGCCGAGCGCCAGCCCGTCTGCTTTAACAACTCTCGCCCAGTCGTTTTGTTTGACGAATTTTTCAGCTTCATCAAAGTGTGTCACTACCGCAAAACGGGCGGTTGGAATGTTGTGCTCGAGCATGAACTCTTTAGAATGCGCTTTGCTCCATTCTAGTTTTGCCGCTTCTTTTCTGGGACCGAATACCGTCAAGCCCTTTTCTTCCATGAAATCGACGATGCCGTCGGCAAGCGGATTGTCCGGACCGATGACCACTAAATCTATTTTGTTTTTCAAAGCAAAATCAGTCAGTCCGGCAAAGTCGGTGACTGGCAAATTGACGTTGGTAATCTGAGCATCAGAGGCGGTGCCCCCATTGCCCGGAGCGCAATATATCGATGACGCGAATTTGCTTTGTGCTACCTTCCAGCAAAGGGCATGCTCGCGCCCGCCGCCACCGACTACCATCACGCTTATTTTGTGGTCTAGACTGCCGGATGCCATTTTTGCCATTACCTCTTTGCCGGCTGCGCATCAACTGATGCTGATGCTTTGCCCTTCAGTTTGCTCGGGAGATTATCTACAAACTCATCGAGAGTGGGGTGCTTTTCGAAAACCGAGGCGCCAATCAAATGATTTGCCAAAGTGCCGTACAGTTTGTCGATAGCAGCTTTTTCGTCACCGGATAGTCTGTCCGGTGACGATTTCAACTCGGTAATAGCAATGCCCTTCCAGTCAGCGACGCCGCGACCTTTGGCCATTAGCTGTGCCTTCTTAAGCGATTCTTCCCAGGCGGTGCCTCGATATATGCGACGGATCATCTCTTTGGAAAGGTGGACGCCCTTATATATCAAACGCAATTCGTCAGGACCTACACTGTCCGCCAGAAGCAGGATGCCACCTGTTGAGGTGCCCGTGCTTTCGGCGTCCTTGTGCGCGCCATAATCGATGATCATTTCAAACTTGCCGTCCCAGAGCTCAATTCCCTTTTCAGCAAAGAGAACATAGAGAGCAAGGGCGGCCTGGAATGACATTTCCGTCAGGTATTCAAACTCGAAAGAATTGAGCCCGGAAATATGCGCTGCTTCCTGGGTGGAGAGCAGCCTGTCTTTAGGCTCCAATTTCGTGAAAAACTCGAGCACCGGTCTCTCCAGCCAATCGCCTTCCTTGGGTTGCGTTTTCAAACCAAGTTGTCTGGCGTAGTCTGGGTTCTTGTCCAGCCTTTCTTTGAGCGAGCTTCCCGCCGGCATGCCGAAGCGGAAGACAATTTCCAGAGGAACCAGTCGACGCCCTGTCATTTGCGCTGGAGCTTGCGCTTGCGTATGCGGATAGAAATATGTGGGCTGACCATCGATCTGATGTAATTCCGGACGTTCCACTCTCGCCGTCAGAACCTCCATTAATGGATAAGCTCCCATGAGGGAAGCGGCCAGAGACTGATCTTGCGATTCTTCAATCAGCCCTTTGAAATGATGCGGCAAGCCAAAATTGACGACACCGCAGACTCCGTCGAAGACCGGATGTTTGAAACGCGCATCGAGAAAGGACTTTTCGAAACGTTGCAAATGTCTATTGCCTTTAAGGCGCTGAAAAATGTCCGCTGCACCAAGCTGGTCAAAAAAGAACGCGCCCATCTTTGCCAGGGCGCGACCTTTGTTTTCGATTGTGTCCGGCATTTTGCCCCAATCGAAAACGGAGTAATCATCAGTGAAATGAAAATACAACCGATCCGGCTTTTCATTTGTTTTGAAAACGCGTTTTACCGAGCCTTCGTATATGAGTTCAAGTTCGCTTGGATTTTTTTGCTTTGTCGCTGCCACTTTTTTCTACCTCGGTTGAACTCAACAGGAAGATTTTTTTGCAACGGATTCACGGTCGCGCGTGCGCATTGCTTCGAAGTCGCGCCCGGAAGAAATGTCGGTGGGATATTCTCCGGTCAGGCATCCCATGCAGAGAGTCTCGCTTTCCAGAGCTTCTTTCAGCCCTTGAATGGACTGGAAAATCACTCTGTCGACACCGAGGATTTCTGCTATTTCGTCGTTGGTGCGATCGTGCGCCACCAATTCTTTGGCGCTTGGAAAATCGATGCCGTAATAGCATGGGCTTATCAACGGTGGGCAGGTAGAAAGCAGTATCACTTCCTTGGCACCGGCCAGACGAATCAGTTTGACAATCTGCTTTGATGTGTTGCCGCGCACAATGCTGTCGTCAACAATCAAGCAGCTTTTTCCGTCAAACTCGTGTCCGATCGGAAACAGTTTTCGCCGAATCGCTTCCTGACGGCTTTCTTGATCGTCGAGAATGAAAGTACGGTTTACATATCTGTTCTTGATCAGCAACTCTCTAAATGGAATTCCCATTGTTTCGGCAACAGCGATTGCGCTGACGCGGCTCGTCTCCGGTACCGGTACGACGACATCGGCATGAATGTTTTCTTTTTGCAATTGGCGCGCCAACACTTGCCCAAGCTTGAAGCGGGCGTTGTAGACGGAGGTTGAATCAATTTCCGATTCAACACGCGCGAAATAAACCCATTCGAACATGCAGGGCGAGATTGAATCTTGCCTGAGGACTTTGCGCTCAATGACGCCGTTCTTCGAAATATATACAAGCTCGCCGGTCTGTACATCTTCAACATCGGTGAAGCCGAGGAAGTTAAGAGCGATCGATTCGCTGGCCATTGCATATACGGTGCTGCCGTCCTCCTGCACGCGCTTGCCCAGGCACAGAGGGCGGATGCCGTCCGGATCGCGGAAGCCAAAGATGTCTCCGTCGCCAGTCAAACATATAACTGAATAGCTGCCGACCAGTTTGTCCATCAGGCGTTTTACAGCGATCTGCGCATTCTGAAAATCAATCGGTCCCGGCTCCATCTCATCGCAAAGCAGCTTCAACATCAGCTCGGAATCGGACTCTACCCAAGCAGGCTTGCGTGTTTTCGAGTGATACAGCTCTTCTCTGAGCTTGTAGAAATTGACTATATTGCCGTTGTGACCCAGGCCCAGCCCTCGTTCGTAGTCGAGAAAAGGCTGCAGCATGTTGGGATCATTGCGCCCGACGGTTGCATAGCGCGAGTGCCCTAGCGCCGCATGACCGGTAAGCGTCTTAAAGGAACGCTCGGAAAAGACGTTTTCCACCAGGCCGCTTCCCTTTGTCAGGTGAAAGTTGCCTTTCTTTTTGGTGTCGATAGTAAGTATGCCTGCTCCGTCCTGTCCTCGATGCTGGAGATTCATCAAGCCAAAAAAGACGTCATAGGCTGATCCAGGAGTGCCCGTGATAGCAATCAGCCCACACATATGATTCGTCCGCCTTAGTAAGGAGCGTCTAGGCCCATAATGTTACTGCCTCGAGTGGCTGAATCCAACTTTCCAAGCGCATTTCTTATAGTTCTTGTCATAGAAGTTTGTCTTAAACGTCGATCTGCATGATCGGGGGACGCAGCCCCTGCGGGGCAAGATTAAGTTCGCTTGACAACCGGCGCGAAAATCAGTAATTTGGAGGCTTCAGATGCCTCCGTCTTATCCCGACAGTTTTTCGTTAGTAGCGTACTTGCAGAGTTGAAATCCGTCCCGAAAAGCCCTTAATAAGAGGCTTTTCCGATCTTTGTGCCGTCCAGCCCTTGCACGACCCCGCCCGGTCGTAAATCTAAAATTGAGGAACGCTAAATGGAGCAATATCTCCTTCGTGTTCGCGCGCTGACAAGCGTGCGTGCAGCGCTCTGCGCGCTGTTCCTGGCGTTGTGTTTGTCTTGCGTGACTAGAGCCGCTCTTGCAGAAGAGCCCCAGTTGAAGATCCCGACGCGCCCGCCTGCGCCCGCCAAGCCCGCCAAGGCGCCCACGTATCGGGAAGACGTACTGCTGGTGATGCCTCAGAGAGGGGCAGATGCCACGGAAGTGCGCGACATTTTTAAGGAGATGCATGGGGAAGTTCTAGAAACCATAGGGGAAGGAGAGCTCACCTGCTACGTGGTCAAAGTCGAGAAAGGCAAGATGGTCGAGTGCGAGCGCAAGCTCGGACAGGACAAGCACTTTTCCGCCGTGCAGCGTGACTATGTCTTTCACGCAAATCAAGTCGCGGTCAATGATCCGTACTTCTCTTCCGAATGGCATTTGTCCGCGCTCAATGTAGTCAATGCTTGGACCTACGGACAGGGCAGCGGTGCCATCCTGGGAGTGCTCGATACCGGCACCAACTACGGTATCAGCGAGCTTTCAGGTAAAGTGTACTCCGGCTTTGACGCAGTGCTGAATCGAAGCGGACAAAATGATGTCCAGGGGCACGGTACTATGGTGGCGACAACTGCCGCCGCTCTCACTAACAATCGTGTAGGAACAGCAGCTCCGGCTCGCCTGTCATACATCTACCCGATAAGAATCGGGGACGCCAACGGCAACATATCCTCCAGCGCGCTTTTGCGAGGAATACAGCAAGCCGGAAATGTCGGCGTGCGCATAATCAATATAAGCGCCAATGGCGAGCCGCCCTACACGTTCTCCAATCGCAGCGTCTACTCGGCATTGCATACGTATTTCCGCTGGTTCCATGACACCAAAAATGGTCTCATATTCGTATCGGCGGGAAATACCCCGGTGCGCGATACCAACCCTCTGCTCAATTACCTGATCGTCGTTTCGGCCATCAATCCCAGCTACTCGCTGGCCAGCTTCTCCACATACGGAAGCAACATCTACTTTACCGCACCCGGGCAGAGCATCTACTGCAGCACCCGGGAGGGCCGAGTCGCCTCAGTCGCTGGCACCTCATTCTCAGCTCCCCTTGCGGCATCAGTTGCGGCAATGGTGCTGGGTGCCAACCCGTCATTGAGCAATACTCAAGTAGAGTCGATTTTGCGCAATACCTGCTACAAAGCGGGCACCGCCACCAGAACAGAATGGTACGGATACGGAATGCCTAATGCCGAAGCCGCTGTGCGCATGGCCGCAGGTAGGTAGCCCGTTTCAAGTATCGTAGGGGCGCATGCAATGCCCCCCCCTACATTTCTTATCGCGTTTGCTCCGCGTAGAACATTGTTTGCTTAGTTCCCGACGGACTGCCTTCCAGGTGGAGAATGATCGACGAGAACACCGGCTGATCAGGCTTTTCGTCGTCGCCCGGATAGAAGTTCGCCTGCTTCAAGTTTTGCACGATCTGGCTCAAAGATGATTCCGGAACGATGATGTTCGTTACCGCGTTTCCTTTCAAATAGGCGTCGACAAAAACGCGCAAAATTGCATTCGCCGAAGCGCATAATTCTTCCGGTGTAGCCTGTCCTTGCTTGTGTGAAACAACGATGGCGACCTGGTCACTGTTGCCCAGAGCAAGCGGCTTGTAACGTCGCATACCCAGAGCTATCCAGTTGTTGTAGAAGAGATCCTCATACTTGCTTATTGCGCCGCCTTTTCCAGGTCTGTAGGAAACAGAGGCTTTGATCACCGGCTTGAGAGTAGATTGTTTTTGGTCGAGAAAGCCGCTCACTTTCTCGGTTTCTATGGTAATGATCCAGTCATAAGATCTGTCGAGGCCTTGTCCAAATCCGTTTAGCGCGAATGCAAAAAAAACGCATGGCACCGCCGTCGCCGCCACGAACAAATTGAGCAGAGCGCGTCTACTCATTCATGAAAAACTCATCGGTATTGGGATTTCTTCCGAGATTTTCCCAGTGCGAAGCATTGGTCATCGTGAATTCAAACGGACCATTCAATCCTGGAATTTTCTTCTCGCCCAAATTGATCACGACCAAGGGTGATATCTCCAGGGTGGAGAACAATTCCAGCTCATATTGAAATGGACCGTTGGCCGAATCAGGCAGCCATTCTTTGGGAATGCGCTTCGGTTCGCTGACGACCAGTTTTTTATCTGGCGAAGCTGACTTTGTGATCACCAGCTGTAGACGCAGCCGCTTCACGGTTACGCCGCCGATTTTCTTGAGCAGATCTTGCAAGTTGGTGTCTTCTTCCAACTGGTCAAATGCTTTGCTCAATGTTTCCGCGCGCGAATAATTGAACGAGTAACTGGTAATCAGGTGTTGTGCCAAACCATAGCGAATCGGTATGACGCCAAGATCCAGAAGCGGAATGACGAAGAACAAGACCAACACAGTCAGCGCCGCAGCAAATTCAGCAGCTTGCGCACCCGTGCAATTTCGCCCGTTTGCAGATGCCCTTTTTGCTGTTATTCTGGAATATCCGTTAGATCTGATATGCACGTTTTGGGAACCAATTTGCAATTCAACGATGCAATTCTGAATAATGAGAAGCCGCTACACCCAGAATATCACGCGTATTAACTGAATTCAGATACCAAGGTTCTATACCGACTCAAATGCCGGCACTTTATGTTAATCGAAGTCAATATCGCCAGCGCGGCAATTTGCTTGTGATGACGGCGATTGTCGGTGGAATGCTGTTTCTCGTGATGGCATTCGGTCTTTTGCTCTGCGCGTTTTTTTTCGCACAAAAACGTGTGCAGCAACAAGCAGATAGAATGTCGGTGGCAATTGCAAAACGTATGAATGCAGGCGACCGCATCGGGCAAATTAATAATCTTGTCGAGCGATCGCGCGAGCTTGTTTTTACTTCGCGCCACAATCTTTCCGATGCCAATGAAAGACTCGCACATATCGAACCGCTGGCCAGGCAATTGCTCGACGAAGCGCGCACCGGGGCGCAAATGGTGGAGACGGAACGAGCCGGAATTGCCCGTCGAATTTCAGAAGATGTACTTGCCGAGGCTGACTCACAGAATAAGGAGAACGCGTCTGCCTTGCAGGTCAATCTTCCGTTTATGCGTACTTTTCCGGCCAGGCTCTATAGCCTGGAGTTGGGATACATTGACGAAGTGGACAGCAATGCATTGCTTCCGGATGGAGTCCCTGAATTGAAGTCCGCTGATTTGTCTCAGTCTTTCGGTGAAAAGGCAAGCAATCTGTATGCTGCAAATGTAGATGCGCGATTGGGCGGTTCAGACAGCGACCTTATTTACAAATTTGCTTCTCTTGCCGCACCGGTTCAAAAGACGATTTCCCCTCCGCGCTTAGCGTCCCTTGAAGTATTTCGTCCCCTGGTGAAACTGGTCGACAGGGAAAATAAGGTCGGAGGAGCAAGCAATCAGTTGCCTACTGCGGTGAGAATGGAACTTGTTGCCGGAGTGTCCAGCAGCCCGGATGGACAGGTAGACAAAAAATTCAAGGTTTCAAGTGCCGCCACCACAAGCGGTGCCTTGCCTCCGCCATGACTTAGGCTAAGTTAGTCTCTGAATAGATTGCATGCATTCCACCGGCAGAGAGCGGTAGAATTGAGGAGCAACCAAACCAGGTGAGAGTTTTGAATTCCATCGATGATATATTGATCAAAGCAAGCGCAGGCGACGCTATCGCTCAATGCACCCTGGCCTTTTACTATATAGAAGGTAGGGGTGTCGAGAAAAACCCTGCCGAGGCCGCTAAGTGGTACGAGCGCGCGGCAGAGCAAGCCAACCCCACAGCGCAATACAATCTGGCCGACCTTTATTTGCGCGGCAGTGGTGTGAAGCGAGATGTGCGCAAGGCGATTGAACTGTTTTCCAAAGCCGCTGAAAATGGCGACCTCGATGCAGCCTTTTGCGTGGGATTGATTTACGATCGCGCCGACGGGGTCGAGCAAGATCTGGCGCAGGCATTGAAGTGGTACAAATTGGCCGCGGAAAACGGCTCGGCCAGAGCGCAGTACGATCTTGCCGTGATGTATCGCGAGGGCAGAGGAACGGCCCAGGATGCAGAGCTTGCCCGACACTGGTTTTCACTGGCAGCGCAAAATGGCGTCAGTCTCGCGCAACAAGAACTCAAATGATGCAGGGTGGACGCCTTGCATCGACCGCTTAATTTCCGGTCGGCACGCCCGGTGCTTTTGGCGTGGCGAAATCTGCAGCGGCCCTTCCCGTCGGCTTATTGCTATCGCTGGCCGCCTGGGCTGCTTTCTTCGTATCGATCACCGGCTTTCCCAGTTTGGCTAGAATTTGCTTTCTCACTTCCTCGTCTTTGAACGGCTCGAGAGGAAGGCCTTTTGATTTTCTGACTTCATTTTTCGCTTCGGCCATCGCCGCTAGAAGCTGAATGTCATAGCCGTCATTCGGCTCTCTGTTGAAGCGTTTGAATGTGGGATCGATCCACCAGGGGCCGAGTCCTTTTTTATATTCATCATCCGATAATTTCACTTCGACGTTCGGCGAAATGCCTTTTTTGTGGATGTAATTGCCGCCCGCCGTCAAGTACTTAGCGATACTGTAATTCATGCCCGAACCGTCGTCGAGTTTTTGAATAGCCTGCACAAGCCCTTTTCCGAATGACTTGGTGCCGATAAGAACCGAGCGATCGTTTTCTTTCAACGCGCCGGCTAGAATTTCAGACGCTGATGCCGACGAGCCGTTGATCAATGTGACGATTGGCTTTTCAAAACTGGGCATGCCTCTGGAAATCGTGCTTGCTTTGTTTTCGCTGCCGTCTAGCGTGCTGACGATGACGCCGCCTTTCAAGAATAGGTTGGCTATCTGCACGGCATTGTCCAGAAGTCCGCCCGGATTGTTTCTCAAATCAAGGACAATCGAATCGGCGCTGTCGACTTTTGAAAGCGCCTCTTTCAGCTCGTCTGTCGCTTTCGCCGAGATGAAGCTGTCCAGTCGGATGTAGCCGATATTGCCAGGCAGAATGACCGCTTTGGTCACTGCCTTGACGGGAATCTCTGCGCGCACCAGTGGAATCTCGATGCGCTTACTGTCGCGCAGCATGGTCAAAGTAACTTTGGTGGCGATCGGTCCGCGAATTTTTTTGACGACTGAATCAAGCGGCTGTCCGGCAACATTCTCGCCGTCCACTTCAAGAATTTCGTCTCCCGGCAGCACTCCTGCCGTGGAAGCCGGGCTGCCGGCGATGGGCGCGATCACGACGATTTTCTTCAGATCGCTCATGCCCAATTGGATGCCTACTCCGTACAAATGCGCTTTGATCTGGTTGGTCTCGTCGGCAAATGCTTCCGGATTGAGAAAGCGAGTGTAGGGATCGCCCAGACTGGCAAGCATGGATTCGATTGCTTTGTAGGCATCATCCTTGGTCTTGATCTTGGTGTCGTAGTGGTGCTCCCAGCGAGACCAATCTTGCCCGCCATAAGTCTTGTCGAAATACTGCTGATTGATGATATTCCAGCACCGGTGATAGAGATACACCGGTGATACGGCGCTGGATGGCAGGGCCTGGGCGATCAGTTGATGATGCATCTCATTGCGCAGCGCGATTGCGTTGGTGGCAGCATCCTTTGCACCAGCGTCTTGTACTAAAACAGGCAATAGCAGGCTGACCGCTGCCGCTGCTCCGAAAAGCGTTCTAAAAGTTGATTTCATGCCTTGAGCCACCGTACTCTCCAAACTCAGGAGTTGAAAGCCTCGAATCTGTAAATGCCTTGGCAAGATTCTTTAGCGCCTCTTAACATCTCAATGCCAGAGCCTTCATGTATAGAGTCTAGGAAGTATAAAGCTTCCAGGGCTTTCTTGTAATGAATTGGCGGCCCCGACAAAGGTGATTGCACAGAAGATTTACGCAAAAGGCATGGTTTTAGAATCAGGCTTCCCCAAATAGCTAAGTCGTGGCTGCCTTGCCGAAAGTTCCTGGAATTCGAGAATATGTTCTTTATTTTGCGTAAGGCCTTTTGGCACCCTGACCGGCAGCCGTTTTGCTGTCATGGCCCTCGGATTTGAGGACTCCGGCGATGCTCTTGTCGCCGAGGTTTTTCTGGAAAAAGTCGATCACGGTCATGAATGTCGGGACGCTGATAAAAATGTGCTGGTCGCTCTTTACGGTCTGGAGATCAACAGGCGCGCCGGTCTTCTTCCAGGCTTCATATAGCTCTTTGCTCTGAGCATATGGCACGACCGGGTCTTTTTCCGCGTGCATAATCAGACAGGGCACAGACTTTGACCCAGGCTTTAAGTAAGTGACTGGACTGGCCGCTTTGGCCAGGTCCTTCTTGTCCTCGGCCCGTCCCCCTAGGAACATAGTGATGGGCGCCTGATCGGAAGTGTAGTCGAGCTGGTCGTTGGGACCCGCCTGGCCGTGCATGGACAAAAGGTCGCTCGGCCCGCACCAGTCGCAGACAGCCTGAACATCGCTGCGCTCGCCGGTGACACCGACTTCGCCTTCCAGCTCTTTTACCCCGTTGGTCGCGCCCAGCAAAGCAGCCAGGTGCCCGCCCGCCGAGATGCCGAAGACACCGAAGCGATCCTTGTCGATGCCGTATTCATCGGCATGCTTGCGCAGCCAGCGAATTGCAGCCTTGCAATCGTGAATCTGCGTGGGGAACTTGTAATTCGGCGCCAGGCGGTAGTTGAGACCGGCAATGGCGAATCCTCTCACCAGAAGAGGCATCATCGGGCTGGGCTGCTTGTCCCCTTCTTTCCAGGCGCCGCCGTGGATCCAGACTATGAGCGGCAGCTTCTCGTGTTCGCCTGCCGGAAAATATAAGTCGAGTGTATGACCGGGACCGTCTTCCTTGTCCACATAACTGATGTTTTCAACCACCCTGGGCTGTGCTTCCGGCGACTCGACTTTCTTTTCCGGCTCCGCTTTCGTGCTACTACAGGCGGTGAGTCCGGCAGCAAGCGCAATGCTCAAGCAAGACATTGAAAACGCGGTGCGCAGGCTCATTCGAAAATCTCGCAAAAGGGACGACTGCATCTTATCGAAAGTCAAAGAATATAGTCTACCACTGGAAGGCAAGCCCTAGCTCCTCGTCGCTCAAGGCTCGCCACTCACCTGGCTTCAGGGATAAATCGGCCAGTTCGAGCTTGCCTATGGCAATTCTGACAAGGCGCAGAGTCGGGTGCCCGACGGCTGCCGTCATGCGCCTGACCTGGCGGTTTTTGCCCTCGGTTATGGATACTTTCAGCCAGGCAGTCGGGATGTTCTTGCGCGCGCGAATCGGCTTGCCACGCTCCGGAAGCTGCGGCTCCTCTTCGACAAGCGAGACTCTGGCGGGCAAGGTCCAGTGCCCTTTGATGTCCACACCAGCTTCCAGTTTTTCAATCGCTGAAGGGGCCGGAATATTCTCGACTTGCGTTAGATAAGTCCGGCTGTGTTGATTTTCCGGATCGAGCAAGCGCGAATTCATACGCGGATCGTCGCTGAGCAGAAGCAGACCCTCACTGTCGGCATCCAGGCGCCCAATCGGATAAACATGAGGCGGAAAGCCGAATTCGGCCAGGGTGCCCTTGTCCGATCCGGGCTCGGGGGTGAACTGGCAGAGCACGTCAAACGGCTTGAAGAAAGCCAGGTATGCTTTGCCTTTTTGCGGAATGAACTTGACCTTGAGGCGCCCCGATGTATTGGCATTACCTGCGCCGTGTGGTTTTCCGGAGTCAGGTCTAGCAGCTGTCACGGCTGAAGCCTGTTATACATACCATTCCAGTTCTTTGACTAGCTCGGTCATTGTTTGCTGGCGGTCGTCGGCGTGTTTTCTCAGGCTCTTTTGAATCACCTTGCGCAGCCCTTGTGAAATGGAGTTGCCGGGAACGGCTTTGTCGAAGTCGAGCGGCTCTGATGTGATGTGTTTTTGCATGGTGTCGATTTCGTTGGTGCCGCAGATGGGCAGGGCGCCAGTCAGGGTGTGGAACATCAGGCAGCCCATCGAGTAGACATCGGAGCGACCGTCCAGCTTTCCACCCATGATTTGCTCGGGGCTCATGTATGCCGGCGTTCCCAGCACCTGGCCTTCCATGGTCAGTTTTTTTGCTCCGGTTCTTGCTTCGTCGAGGCGCTTTGCCAGACCGAAGTCAATGAGTTTTACCTGCTCGGTGCCATTGTCGTTCATGGTTAAAATAACGTTGTCAGGCTTCAGGTCGCGGTGAAGAATGTCGCGAGCATGAGCATGTGCTAGAGCGTCGGCAATCTGAATGAACATGGGGACGGCGCGCGACGGGTCCAGCCGACCATTCTGGGCAATCAGATGGCGCAGGTTCGTGCCTCTGATGTAGTCCATGACTAGGAAAGGAAAGCCCTGCTCGGACAGACCGAAATCAAAGATGACCACGATATTCGGGTGGTTGAGGGCGCTCAAAGCCTGGGCTTCTCTTTGAAAGCGCAAAAATGTGTCGGAATTAGCCCCGCAGGTCTCATACAGGACTTTGACCGCCACCGGACGATCGACCATGCGCTGCTTGGCCAGATAGACCATACCGAGAGCGCCGCGGCCAATCTCTTGGATGACCTCATAACGCCCAGCCAGGACGGCTCCCATTAGACTCAGCTGAGACAAGCGACTTTCCTCACCTTAGGTGTTCGCCCAACTGCAATTTCCGAATGTTAAGACTAGCATTTCGTCTCGAGAGTGGACAGGTCTGAGACCTGATGTAACGGCCTACTTTTTCTTCTTTTCTTCCTTGGGTTTGACCTTGACCTTATCGCCTTCGCTTTTGGCGCTGCCGGTTTGAATCTTCAGGTCCGCCAGGGAACTGTCCAGGTCCTGCTCGAGCAAAAGTGGGTCGACCGTCGCGGCTCCGGCGCTGAGAGCGGGATCCACAGGGCTTTCGGCTGCCGCTTTAGCGGTTTTTGTTTGCGGTCTGTAAGACAGCCAGAGTGAAAAGACCAGGATGCAGAGCGCTATTGCGCCCC
>JAYRNY010000762.1:0-3421 GCA_041911975.1 bacterium
ATGCCTACATTCCGGTAGACAGAGACGGATTGGTACGTAAAGCATCGCTGGTCTTCGAGAAATTCGGGCACTCGACGGCGTTCTATAAGTCCTTTGCTCTAAGAGTCGCGGAAAAATACTTGGGCGCCAGATCCATGGTCGACCAGGGACAAGAGAGAGTATTCCTCAAGGACAAAATTTTTCCCGCTGATTTCCGCATCAACTTCGCCGGTGGAAAGGGCAGTTTCACAACAATTCCGCTTTGGCGTGCTCTCGATTGGCAAAAGCATTTTCAGACATCGGCAACTGCCAGGAAAGACGAAAGTGACAGCACGATGAGTCCATTCCTGCACAAAGTAGTTTTGATCGGCTTCGGCGAAAGCAGCTTCATGGACACTGCCAGCAACCAACCCAGGCAGTCGCCCGTCTATGAATCCAGCTATGCCACGCCTGTGTCCGAATTCGATAATCGCATGCCGGCCATTGAAGTACAGGCGAATATAATTTCCAATCTTGTCTCCGGAAAGTGTTTGCCTCCAGCTTCACGCTGGAAAATGATCATCGCCATACTGATTGCTGCACTAGCATGCGGCCAAACACTGGGAATGTTGGTAGGTCGCCCGCTGAGCAGTCTTCTTGCCGTAGCTAGCTTTTCACTTGTCTGGTTTGCCATATCATTCCTTTTGTTTTTGAATTTCTGGCAATTAATACCGACAGTGGTGCCGATTGCCGCAGTGGCAATTCCTTGCTGGCTGCTTGTTCTCGCCGATCAGAATTTCTATTTCTTCCGCGATCGCCGGCGCCATACACGTCTTTTCCGTTCCATGACAGCCAAGCATATTGCCCGACAAATAGACAGGGCTCAGCTTGCCGAGCTGGGTCTGGACGGCAAGAGCTGCCAGGTCACTGTTATGGTGCTGCGCGTGCGTGACTTTATGGACCAGGTTGATACATTGCCGCCCGACAGAATTTTCCAGATATTCAACGACTGCCTGGGCATCATGGTCAATGAAGTATTCGAGCACCGCGGCATCGTAGACAGAATTGCTTCATATGGCGTAATCGCTTTCTGGGGAGCACCGCTTTCTCTGCCCGGCAACGAACAGGCCAAACAAGCTGCCCAATGTGCACTTTCCATCAAAGACAAGATCAACAACTACTGTGAAACCCAGACAGACGATTTGGCCTCTCTCGCCCTGCGCTCGTCTTGCGGAATCGAAACAGGAAAAGCATTTTGCGGAACCATCGATGCCGGCTCTAGAGACACTCAGTTCGCTCAGTACGGCGTCATGGGCACACCAGTAGAACAAGCGCTCGCTTTAGAAGCCCTCAATAACACATACGGAACCAGTTTTATCCTGGGTGCAGGCACCGCCAAACTCGTGGAAGACACGCTAGAAGTGCGACAAATCGACAGCATCATGCTCAACGGCAGTTCTGACAAACAGCCTCTCTACGAGCTTCTCACCACAAGAGGATCACTGCCCGCGGCTATGGAAGAAGCCATCGCTATCTACAGAAGCGCCAGGCAGAGCTTTGACGACGGTGATATCAAAGAAGCAGAGCAACTCTTTTCCACAATTCTAAAAATGGTTCCTTCCGATCAACCAACCACAATCATGCTCAAACGCTGCCGCGAATTACTGAGCGACTCCGGCGAAACAGTCTCCACCGGCAACCGACCGTGAGTTTGTGAAATGCTAAGCCGCAAAAATGAAAAAACTGCAGTTTTGTATGTTGTCTTGTGTGTGGTGATTTCAGGTGTGGCTGCAAGCGCAATGCATCCAAAAGAGAAGTGCTCTGACAAGAAGGAACCGCAGGCTGACGCCATGCAAGTCGTTGGCGAAACTTTTTTTTCCAATCCTAGGAAAGGCAAAGATTGCCTGCCTCTATACAAAAACGAGCTCAAGCCCGGCGATAAAATCCGAATTTACATCCAGGCGGGAACCCCCGATCTTAACCAACTGAGAATGATTCCTTCTCTCAAAGGAAAGCAAAGAGATGAAGCTGTAAAGTCCTATGAAAAATGGCGCCAGGATACAAAACCTTTGAACGATGAGTTCAATGAACTGCGAAGAAAAATGCCGGCACCGCTCATAGAAAGAATGCTCAGCCAAGAAGAGCCGCAGATGGACGCTAAAACCAAAAGCGAAGACTTTGAGCTGCTTTTGAAGGCGCGTTCCATGCTGCAAAAGCTTCGCAGCAATAGACTTTCCGTCTGGCAAGAAGTGCAGGAAAAACTGACTGCTAATCAGTTGGAAGAATTGGACAGTATTAAAAGTGGCAAAGTGCCCCAGGACTTGATGACGGAATCGGCACAAGAAGTGAAGAACGCCGGCAACAACGAGCCTGTAAAATGAGGTGAGACTTTGGCCGAGGCGGCAGTGCGGAAAGAATCAACTACGAAAGAGACAAAATGGATCGCGCAGCTTTTGCGACGAGCCGGCTTCGGCTACGCACCTGAAGAACTCAAATACTACACCACACTTGGATATGAAGGGGTAGTAGACGAGTTATTGAATCCCCACCGTGTAGATAATTCAGGGCTCGAAAAAGCAATCAGTCAGCAAGCGTTTGACTTCACCAATCCAAACGATTTGAGAAAGTGGTGGTTATACAGAATGTGTTTTACACGCCGCCCGTTGGAAGAGAAAATGACACTTTTCTGGCATGGTCACTTCGCCACATCCGATCGCAAAGTAAGAAATCCTCATTCTATGTATCTGCAGAATCTGCTCTTTCGAAAGCTGGCACTGGGCAGCTTCGACAAGCTACTTCTGGCGGTTTCGAAAGATCCTGCCATGATTGTTTTTCTCGATAATCAGCAAAACAGAAAGGGAAAACCTAATGAAAATTATGCGCGCGAAGTAATGGAGTTGTTTACGGTCGGAATCGGACATTACACGGAAAAGGACATCAAGGAAGCCGCTCGTGCATTCACCGGCTGGCAGACAAGACCGGACGGATTTTATTTCAACAAGAACCAGCATGATTATGGGGGCAAGACATTTCTTGGCCAGACGGGAAATCTAGACGGCGAAGATGTTCTTGAAATTCTTGTCAAAGATCCGCAAACAAGCAGGTTCATAGCCGCTAAGCTAATTACATTTTTTGCATACGACTATGCTGACAAATCCTTTGTCGAGCGCGTCGCAGCTGCATACAGGGAGAACGACTATTCGATAAAGGCGATGCTGAGATTGATTTTTCTCGACAAGACCTTTAGAAGCGAAAGAGCCTATCATGCCAAAATCAAGAGCCCGGCCGAACTGGTTGTCGGCGCGGTAAAGACATTGCAAGTAGAGACTCTGGACAGCGAACTTCCTCAAATAATGGGAGCTATGGGCCAGGATCTTTTTCATCCGCCCTCTGTAAAAGGATGGGATGGCGGCGAAGCCTGGATTTCCAGCGACACCTTGATAGAGCGATTCAATTTCGCCTC
>JAYRNY010000763.1:0-1647 GCA_041911975.1 bacterium
GAAACAGGCAGCTACAGCTGATTTTCTGCACAGTCGAATTTTCCACTACAAGGTGTAATACAAAAAGCCATAAATGAAATCGCAAAAGAATCATCCGATTTCGATCAGGGGACGGCCGGTCATCCCAGACTCGACCGCCGCAAATTGACGGTTCTATGCAGTGTCAGGCACGCTCGAATCCAGTCGAGGACCCAACATTGCTATCGCGCAAAGGGCGCAAACAGACGGCCTTAGCTATTCGCCAGAGCCTGTGGTTCTGCGGCTCAGCGCTTCTTTCAGTGAAGCTGGAGCTTTGCCGATGAAGAAATCGGGCACCAATGGCTTCTCGGGATCGATCGCGTATTTGGAAAGATCTGTCTCACCGCCGGCGCGAATCACCTCGCTGTCAATGAAGAAATTGCCTGTGGTCTCTTTTGAATCTTGAGTCAGTATCCAATAGGCGGCGTCAGCGACGATCTCCGGTTTGCGTGACATGGACACCGTTTCATCGCCACCGAGAAGATTACGCACGGCGCTTGTGTCGACTGTGGTCTCAGGCCACAAAGAGTTGACGGCGATGCCTTCTTCTTTGAACTGATCGGCAAAGCCCATCGTGAACATGCTCATGCCGTATTTCGAGAGAGTGTAGGCATATCTGAACCAGCCCGCATCGAGATTGAGGGGCGGCGAGATATTGAGAATATGCGGATTCGCGCTCTTTCTTAGATGCGGCAGCGCATATTTCACCATCATGAAAACAGCCCGGGTGTTGACGGAGTGCATCAAGTCGAAATGCTTCATCTCTGTTGTTTCGACACCGGTCAGACGCAAGACTCCGGCGTTATTGACGACAACATCCAGACCGCCGAATGTTTGGACGGCCTTCTCGATGGCAGTTTTGATTTGCTCCTCGTCGCGTACGTCCAGCTGCAAGGCCAGAGCCGATCCACCGGCCTTCTCGACAGCCTCGGCTGCGGTGTATATAGTGCCCGGAAGTTTGTCGTTGGCTTCCGTCGTCTTGGCGGCGATCACAATCTTGGCACCGTCGGCTGCCGCCTTTAATGCGATCGCCAAACCAATGCCGCGAGAGGAGCCGGTTATGAATAGGACCTTATCTTTTAAATTCATTTTTTCCTCCTGAGTGAAATTGCACGTTTCATGCGAAGTTGCTTACCGGCAGACAATGCGCCTGCCGACTAAATATCCATAGCTGTCATAAACAGGCACGGCAATGCGAGCGCAGGGGCGTCCATAGCCTCCGTCTTGCCAGTTGGGATAGTCATCCCGGTAGGGCGGGCGGTAGTGGCGGCGTCCTTGCGGGTAGGCGTTGTACTGGTCTTCGTACCATTGGCGCGATTGCTCATCACCAATCAGTCCGCCGGCGGCAGCTCCTGCTGCACCGCCAATGATGGCGCCAGGCAAACCGCCGGCTGCGCCCCCGATTGCCGCTCCGGTCAGACCGCCGATACCGCCGTACTGGCGTCCCAGTCCGGTAGCGCATCCGTTCAGGGTTAAAAGAACGGCGATAATGGTCAAAATGCGAATTGAAGTTTTCATCGTTGCTCCTAAGAGTGAATTGATTTGTCGCTCAAAAAAAATTTCTGGGCTCAAAAAAGGCACGTCCCTGTGCCGTCCAGTCAGCTGTTGCCGGACTGGATTGCCTTTGCC
>JAYRNY010000764.1:0-6076 GCA_041911975.1 bacterium
CCTCCGTTCAGAACGCCACAAGCAAACGCCCGTGTACGCCCGGTCTGGCGCTGTGCGTATCACTAGAGAAAATGGCGCGGAATCCTCCGTACCATATAAGAAGGAATCTGGATTGAGTCTTCCTAACTGACCCGCCCTGCCTATGAGCACTGTGACGTTTGAGACGGTCACAACAAGATTGCGTGGAATTGTTAGGGAACTATTTAGAAACCACTTGAATACAAAAGACGCACCTATGATGCAAAAACGGAGTTCGCTTAGGAATTCTCTCCATCCATAACAATTGGTCCGCTTCGGGGACATTTAAAAAACCATTCGGATGGAATAAGAGCTTTCTAATTGCGGCGAACCGTCGATTTTGGTTTGCGTTGCTACCTGCACGAAAACGAATCCTAATATAAGAGGCAGCTATGGCGAAAAAGTCCCCGGATAGCGAAAAGGTTATGGGCGGTGCACTCGTCGAGGACGAGAACATTGCAAAAAGAAATGAACTGGAAGATCTCGACCTCATGGATGATGGCGATCAGTTCACCATCATTGATGACGAAGAAGATCCATTGGCGGATGACGACGACTCTCCAGTAGAGCTTCCCTCCAGCAGAGAAATTGCAACCGAAGATTCGGTCAGACTGTATCTCCGTGAGATCGGTCGTATTCAACTGCTCAAGCCGGACGAGGAAATTGAGTTGGCCCGTAAAATCCTCCAGGGCGACATGATGGCGAAGAGAAAGCTTGTACAAGCTAACCTCCGATTGGTTGTATCCATCGCCAAGAAGTACATCGGACGCGGTCTTTCCTTCCTCGATTTGATCCAAGAAGGCAACCTCGGTCTTATCCGCGCGTCAGAAAAGTTCGATCACGAACGCGGCTACAAATTCTCGACATACGCCACATGGTGGATTCGTCAAGCAATTACCCGCGCTCTGGCAGACAAATCCCGGACAATCCGTGTGCCTGTGCACATGGTGGAAACTATCAATAAGCTGAAGAAGGTTACGCGCCAACTGGCTCAAGAACTCAATCGCAAGCCGACCGAACAGGAACTGGCCAAGTCGATGGATGTTTCTCTGGTCAAACTGCACGAAATCATCAAAGCAGCTAAAGAGCCGATTTCACTGGAAACACCAATCGGTAAGGAAGAAGATTCCCGCCTTGGCGATTTCATTGAAGACGCTGAAACTGACAGACCGGAAACCACCGTCACCCACGAACTTCTGCGCCAAGACCTGGCTAAGATGCTCAACGAACTGACTCCTCGCGAGCGCGATGTGCTCCGCCTGCGTTTCGGTCTGGATGATGGCAGGCAAAGGACTCTGGAAGAAGTCGGACAACTGTTCGCAGTAACCCGCGAGCGTGTCAGACAGATTGAATTCAAGGCACTCAGAAAACTGAGACAGCCAGGGCGCTCCTCGAGACTGAGAGAGTACCTGTAAAAAGAAACCGAGGCGCCCGAGCTCAAATAGCTCGGGCGCACTCAACTTATAAGGGCAAAAAAGGACCACGGGGGAATAGGATTGTGAGCCATTCTGACGATTACGCGGCAACGTCACTTACAAATGATGCGCAAGATCCGATCGCAGACTCTCCAGTCACGACAGAACGTGTCGTCGACACGCAATCAGGCTTCCTCGTAGTGATTAAAAGATTGGAAGCCCGCCTGGCGTTGTCTGTAAAGCGCCGCATCGGCACTCCTCCGTCCAGTTCAATTCTTCTAACCCAGGACGAGTCACTGAAATTGGCTCGCATCCTCTCGGACAGCCAAGGTCCCGGAGAAGACAGTAACGGCAATGGCAACGGCCGCAAAAATGGTTTTTCCCGCGATATCGACAATTGGATAAACACCCTGTCGACCACCAAAGCGGAAGCTGCCCCAGAAAAAGACGCCGCTGCCGGCGACCTGGATGCTTACAATCAACTCGATCAATATGAATCCGGTGATGCAGCATATAACGGTCTGGAGCGCTCGCCGTCCTCTCGCTGGGACAAATTCATGATGGACGAGCCCAGCCCGGAAGCTCGCCGCGCCGCAAGAAAACAGCGCAAGAGCAAAGCCGTCACCATTCCGCCCGGCGCCAAGAAGCTGGCAATCGGCATAGCCGCAATAGTGGTCGTGGTGGGTATCGGCGGAACATTATTCGCCAATCTCAAAGGACCGGACAAATCGCAACCAAAACCGGACATCCTTGCTGCAGCACCTCTTTCCGACTCCAAAGTAGACAAGTTTGCTCGCACCTTCGTCTCCAATATGCTCGATTTCGGTCCTTCGACATATCGCATGTCGCAGATTCAAGCCATGTCCGTGATGAAACCTGAGCTTCTGGACAATTACTGGCAAGAGACCAATTTCCCGCTCTCCAAGAGACAACTTTCGAGCTTGCCGCAAAATCAAACGGTGCTGATCACCAAGGTCGCACAGGAGCGCGTCAATGAAACAACCAAAGACGTGGACATCTTTGCTGAACTGGTGAGCGCCGACAACAAGATGAGCAGCCCTGTGCATTTGAAACTGAAAGTTGCTCAAGCTGCCGACAATGCACTGCAAGTAATCGAGCAGAAAGATCTCACTGCCGGAACGCACGAATAATCACTTTTGTGCTTAACCAGCTGAACTGACATGCTGAAGAATTTCACAAAATCACGAGTTACGCGTACCGCGTTACTGGCGTTCTTTTTTCTATGCGCGCAAACCGCGCAGGCTGAGACGATTACACTCAACAGCAGCGAGATGCACAAAGCGACTGAGCACGTTTCATTCGGCATTCCGTTTTTCGGTCTGACCTTTTTGAGTTTTGACAGACCGAACGAAAGGAATGCAAACAACATCCAGGGTTTCCACCAGGTAACCGTATGGGACAACGGAAAGCTCGTTACCATTAAGGTTGCAGGGGAAGACTGGGAAGAAACAAGAGCCCGCACCACCCATGGTTGCATAAAGGGCCGGCGCCTCTCCAAAGCGACTTTTACAGTCGACGTTAAAGCAGCGGCCCAACCAGCCAACAGCAAAGACATCAAAGACACGGATGTGAAGCTGGTTTCCATCGACTATTACGAAGAGCAAAAACCAAGATAGCTCGCTGAGAATTGACGCATTCGGCCAACTGATCTTTCCTTCGTAGCAGCTCTAGATCATTCCAAAAGGCAGGAATAATCAAATGTAAACGAGAGAATCAAAGAGTTCTGCAATATCCTCCTAATTTCCGTCCAAAACGAGTGATCTGTAAATGATCACCATTAAATTGAGGCGTCGATGATGTCGTTTATCTTAAGTACATCAAAGGGATCTTTAAAAACCCTCCTTCTCGTTCCCGCACTTTACAGCTTGATAGGCGTCGGGCAGCTGGCACAGGCAGGAGAATACAGGCAATCCGACATTGATGCTTATATAAAACGTTTGTCCGATCCTGATCCGTATGAACGAAAGAGTGGTGCGTATCATCTTTCAGAAACCGGACCCCTGGCAAAACCCGCTATCCCGAAATTAATAGAGCTTTTGAAAGATCCGGTAGCTCAAGGTGAATCCGCAAATGCATTAGGAAAAATCGGACCTGATGCCAAGGAAGCCATCCCAGCGATTATTGAATTTCTTCAGGACAAAAGGGCAGGATACGATCGTTTCTATGCTGCCGATGCTCTCGGAAAAATAAAGCAAAAACCTGAGCTAGTGATCCCTGTGCTTTTGCAAACAATGAAAGACGACGAAGAGCCCGTGGTTCGGCGATCTGCAGCAGATGCACTGGGCGACTACGGCAATCAAGCTGTTCAGGCGGTTCCAATGCTAGTCAAAGCCATAAAAGAAGGCGACAAAGACATGCGCAAGGCAGCCGCAGAGTCACTTGCTTTCATTGGCGGCAATGCTTCGGATGTGCCCTTGATCTCGGAACTTTTGACAGACGATCTGGATATAGCAAGGCAATGCGCATCCCTGGCTTTGGGACAGATCGGAGAGGGGGCGGGTGCATCAGTACCCTCGCTTACAAAGCTGCTCGCTGACCCGGTTAGAGCCGTGCGAGCAGCAGCTGCTGAAGCTCTGGGCAAGATGGGCGAGCAGGCAAAGCTGGCTTTGCCTGCTCTTGAAAAAGCCAAACATGATGAAGATTCATATGTCTGCGCGCAAGCCGAAGAAGCAATCACCAAGATCAAAAAATCCAAATCGAAATAATTTCGCGAAACTCAAAAAAAGGGCGCATGGTATGCGCCCTCGCGAAAGTCCTTAAACGCCGGTCAAAATTTTTGCCCATTCGCGAGCGACGCCGGCTGTGCTTTCTCTAAGTGCACGCAAAGCTTCGGCGCGTTTCATGATCGGCATAATTGCTTCCATGCCTCCGGAGCGCATTGCGGTCATGCCTTCTTGCTGCAAGCTGACTACTTCCGCATCAATCGCATCCATGACTGCCAGGAGCGAGTAAGTGATCGTCTCAGCCGGGCTCTGTTGTGGAGCTGCCGCACCACTGGAAGTCGACTGCTCCGCGGCCTTTTCTGCTACAGCATCGAACTTCAACGGCTCGTTTTCACTGACATCGCCACGTGACACGCGAACGAGCCGCGCAAAAATCTTCTTCGAGAGAAATGGCAATTGCGAATTTCTTAATGGGTTGCCGTCTACAGCCCAGCCAGGGCCTTCTTTGAACATGCTGATGCTCAATTCAATGAATGATGGAATGGCAGGACGATTGGTCTCATCTTCGTACAGAAACTTCGGCGGAATGAATGAAAAACGCACTGATTTCGTGTCGCCTCTGACCTGCATGCCCCAGACGCTGTTTTGCAGGAATCCGGAATATTGATTGCCGGGATCCTTGATGCCGTCTCCTGTAGGACGCTTGCAAGTAACTACGAATGCACGATTTTCTTCGGTCTGATTGTACTGATACGCATAGCGGTTGAAATCATCAAACAACGTATCCATCAAGTTGACCATGCTCAACTGGCAAAGCGGGTCTTCTTTCTCGGCAGTAGCTACAGGCGCGGAACTGACATTTTCATTGACGTTCTGCAGCCAGGCCATAGTCTGGTCGCCTACGAATGCAGTATTCAATGAAGAAAGAATCTTTCTGGAGAGATCTTCGGTCTGCCGCCGTCTGATCTGATTGAATACTTCGCCCTGATCTTGATTCATACGCCCCCCTGAACACTTGCGTTCAATTGGCAGTCAAACAATCGTAGTTCCTAACTTGTTTGTGCCTCGCAAAATCCGCAGAATATCTCTTGATTAGTGAAATGTTTCCGCAGTTTTCACGCCCATTCGATCACCCGAAAGGGGAATATTCGTCAAGAGGAAACAGCGATAATGGAAGATTGTGCTGTTTGCAGCGGGCTAGCTTACGCGCAAGTGGAAAAGGTGCGCGGTATACGGAATGCCGTTTTCGGCTTCAGTCGACACACCAAACTTCCATAGTGTCGCCTGACCATCACTTCTTGATTTTGGAGAGAACGCATATGGCAAGCCAGGCAAGCATTGCTCCGCACATATCGACCGTAGCATCGGACAGTGTCGAGCTCCGCCCCGGCACAAGAGATTGGTGCCACTCGTCAAACAGCGCATTGGCGAGGGTAAACAAATAAGCTGCCACGCTCAGCCGTGTGTTTCCCCAGCCCGATGAGAAGGTGCTTTGAGAGTGGGCGTGGCGAGTCAGCAAGAACAAAACTGCAAACTCGGTTACGTGCGCAAGTTTGCGAATCGGAATATTGGCGTCGTGCAAATATGTTTCAGTGATAGCACCTGAATATGCCTGATGTGAAAACAAAAATATGACGGCGATCCAGACGGACACCGCCAGCCAGGCGAAAAATGGTCTGTGACTGATCGATCTGGGAAGTGCGGTCATTTCTTGGACACCGCCTTGGATGAAGACTTCTTGCGCTTCACTTTAGTATTTTTGTTTCTGGCAGAAACATGGGGATGATCGGTTACAAAAAATCTCCAGGGACGCTCTGTCGCGACATTGATGCCGATGCGTTCAGTAATGCTAATGTGGTCGGCACCATATTCAGTACCGGATTCCAAATACAGCGCAGAGCAGGGATCAAGCAAGTCAACGCCGTTTAACGATCTATCGATATCCCACTGACGGCAAAG
>JAYRNY010000765.1:0-2645 GCA_041911975.1 bacterium
AGATCGAACTCTACTAAAAGTTGTTTGGCCTTGTGAAGGTTTTCCTGTCCTATTAAATTGAACGGCATGGCACAATCCCTCATGCTCTTTTTCTTGTATACGAGTCGAGGGGGGAAAAAGTTCAAATAAATTACTTGCTGACATCTGCGAATTTCTAAAGCTTATGTCAGAGGTCTGGAAGTTAAAGCGATATCGCATTAACTTCCAGACTTTTATTGGGGTGGAGTTAGTTGCTGATGTCTGGCCAGCTCATGATTTGACGGTCGTCGATGTCTTTGAAGGCGTCGCCTTTGCCTTTTTTGAAGTTCTTATTCATAAGGACATCCGACAATTTGAGAGCTGTGGCTCTCAGTTCCACCGGTTTTGCTTTGGGCACAATCAAGGCGGAGACTTCTGTCTTGCGGACGAAGCTTTCTTCCAGTTTTTCAATGCGTAGTTTTTCTTGTTCGGCTTTTGCTTGTTCCAGCGTTTTCTCTGCTAGTTGCATGGCTTCTGTATTCAATTTTGTGAAGGCGTCTTCTTTTGCGTTCTGCATGGCAAGCAGCTTTTCACGTGCTTCTCGACGCGCTCTTACGATGGCAAGCATGCGGCGAAAATCCCAGGACATTGTGAAATTCCAACCTTCAATTGGTGGATTTGTCGGAAATTTCAAAATTCTCGAGCCATTCAGATCTCTGATTGTCTCGAGCAGGCAGCGATTGAGATTGTCATTACTGGTGGTGGCAAAGATGCAGCCGCGCAATTTCCCGTACTTATCGACGCTGAACGCAATTGAAGTGGCACCGCGTGTTTCGTCATTTGCGTATTCTTCCAGATGGTGCAAGAGAATGAATTGAAATGCTCTTCTGTATCTGCTGATCCAGAAATCCCAGTCGCGCGTGTCAGGTGGTGTGGACGGGTACATTCTTACCCGGTCTGGGTGGCTTGCCCATTTCTCTGCTGGCATTCTCTGACATTTCTCGATAATGTCCTCCAGCTCGGCCATCGATATGCTTTTGTATGGATGCCAGCCGCCAGGGGCGTTTTGCTCCTGGTGTTTGTGCACCATATTGATGATGCGCTTGCGTCCGTCCTTGTAGAATTTTTTGATGTTTTCAGCCAGCTTGGGCATGGCAATCGGCAGCCAAAATGGCATGGCCGCTGTCGGATCGGTGGAAAGGTTGAATGGAATTTGGGAGTTGGGTGTAGAGGTGGATGTCGGATGCGGCGCCGGAGTGCCGCCGAATAATCGGGTGGCACCGTCGACGGTGTTGTTCCACATGTTCTCAAACCAGCTGCCAGCGGGTTTTATAGAAGGTGGGGACGCTCCCGGTTTGCCTGTTACTTCCGAGACCGCTGTTTTGATTCCGGCATCCACCACACCCTGGGGAATGAGCCGGAATGCAGTTTCGAATTCTTGCAGAGCCTGCTTGTCGAGACCCTGCTTTTCCAGAATCTTTCCCATGTATTCATGGGCGACTCCGCTGTCCGGGTGATCGCGCAAATCCTTTTGCATCAGTTGGGCGGCTTCTTCCAGTCTTCCCTGTGAGTAAAGGTCGATTGCTTGTCTCATTACGTCTGACGGCTGTGCAAATACCGGATGTGAAAGGGCGCTCCCTGTGAGTGATAAAACCAGGAGACTGGCGATTGCTTCTTTTGCGAGCCTTTTGCCCATTCAGTGATCTCTTTTCCGACACGGAAAAAATCGCGGCCTCTAAGGGTGGTCAAGCCCAGGAATGCCCATTAGGCATTATTCCACAACCAGATTTTTTGTGTTTTCATCTGCCGGCATGAGCCAGATCTGCCAGGGCAATCTTAGGCTCGAGATCTTCAAGGGCCTCGCCATAGAGGTCATAGGGTTTTGCTTCGGTAACTCTTACTCTTGTGAAATCACCCAAAACACAGCGATTGCCTTCTTTGTCGCGCACATAGACGAGATTGTCTATATTCGGAGCGTCCCATTGCGAGCGGCCGACATAGAGGTTCTTCTTGTCGTCAAACGATTCGATGAGGACATCAATGACGCGGCCGACCATTTTTTTGTTCAACTTCAGGGCAATTTCATGCTGAATGCTCATGATTTTTTTGCGGCGCGCTTTCTTGGTTCGCTCGGGGATCTGGTTTGGCATGTGGCCGCTCTCCACTTCCTCCTGTTTTGAGTAAGTGAAGACGCCTAGCCTGTCAAACTCATGCTTGGCGATGAAGTCTGCAAGATGCTGGACTTGCTCTTCAGTTTCACCGGGAAAGCCGACGATGAATGTAGATCTGATCTTTACGTCAGGCACAAGCTTGCGGATTCGCTCCACTACCTTTTCAGGATTGAGCGGGCGTGCCATTGCCCTAAGAACGTCAGAATGACTGTGTTGAAGCGGGATGTCCACGTATTTGACCACTTTAGGCAAGCGCGCCATGGTCTTCAAGAATTCGTCGGAAGTTTCAGTCGGATAGCAATACATGACCCGGATCCAGTCCAGCTCCTCGATTTCATGCAGGGCCTCGAGAAGTTCCGGCAAGGCCTGGCGCTTGTAGATATCGAGACCATAATAAGTGGAGTCTTGAGAGACCAGTATTATCTCGCGCACACCAGTGTTGACTAGTACTTTCGCTTCTTTGACCAGAGACTCAATGGTGCGCGAGCGGAAGTCGCCTCTGAGCATGGGGATAAT
>JAYRNY010000766.1:0-3019 GCA_041911975.1 bacterium
AAGAGCCTCTTCCAGTTCTTTGACGAACACTCCGCGCCCGCCCAGTTCTGCAATCGGTCGATCGAGAACTTTGTCTCCCGTACTCGTGATCGGCACGATTTCGATCTCTATCGCATCTGAAAAAGCCTTTATGCGCGCCTGGACAATGTCCGTTTGCAGAAGTGCCAACTTGCTTTCTCTGGTGCCGATTCTAATTTTGCCCGGCCAAATTTTAGAGATTGGCGTTGGAGAAGTGTGCATGACCAGATGTTCGTTTCAGAATTACGGTTCGCCTGCATGCGTGCGCTTGCGTCTTTGCGTGCGAGCTGCATGCGTGCAGGAAAGAGGATCGAGGCTGAACAGTGTACGCAGGGCTTCCGCTTGCTGTCTCAGAATTTCGTAGTCTTTGGTTGCCTTCAGTTGGACGGTCGGTTGATGAAGAATTTGGTTGACGATGGCCCGGCTGATGTTCTCGATTTCTTCGCTTTGAGCCGGTGACGAACTCTTGTGCGAAGCTGTTTTTACCATATGCTCGAGGCGAATCGATTCAATCTTTTCGCGCAATTCGGCGATAGTGGGACCGACGAGTTGCGAGCGTTGCCAGCCGTGGAAGGCATCCAGCGCTTCGAAGACAATTGCTTCCGCGCCGGCGATGCAAGCTTCTCTCTCTTCGAGATTGCGCGTGACAATATTTGCCAGCGCGTCTGTATCAAAGAGTTTGACGTCGGCCAGCTCTTGAACCCGCGAGTCGACATTGCGCGGTACGGAGATGTCGATAATACAGGCGGGCTTCGCACCCAGTGTTTCTCTTGCCTGTTTCAGCTCGTCAAGGTTCAAAATCGTTTTCGGAGCACTGGTTGAAACAATGACAAGATCGGCCTTTGAAACCGCGTCATAGCGCTCTTCAAAACTCACTTCAGTGTTCAGCCGGTGCAAATTCGGCAAATTGTTTTTGGCGAATTCGTGCACGCGCTCGGATGTGCGATTGAGCATCTGAACGGTGCCCTTGCCGTCTTCAGAAAGTAAGAGCTTGGCGCAAATCTGTGCCATGCGCCCGGCGCCCAAGACGGCGATATTCAGGTCATTGAGCGTACCAAGCTGGCTGCGTGCCAGTTCGAGAGCGGCGGAGCTGACTGAGACTGCGCGCTTGCCCATCTCGGTTTCGCTGCGGACACGTTTGCCGCAATTGAGCGCCAGCATGAATAGGTGGTCGAGAATCGGCCCGGCTGTTTTTGCTTCCAAAGCCGCTTGATGAGATTCTTTCACTTGCGCCATTATTTGCGCTTCACCGAGGACCATGCTGTCCAAGCCGGCAGCGACGCGGAACAGGTGCACAGCAACGTCTTCGCGCAAGAGCTTGAAATTGGGCTTGAGCGCGTCGTGGTCGCCTATTTGCTGGGTCGACGAAAAGAAGAAATCGATTTCGCGCCAGCCTGCTTGCACATCCGAGACTACTGCATAGACTTCTGTGCGATTGCAGGTTGACAAGAGAACCGCTTCGGTCACATGCGGCAATCTCTTGAGAGCCTCGAGCGCATGTTTTAAACAAGACTGCGGAATTGTAAAGCGCTCGCGAATGGCGATAGGCGAGGAATGGTAATTGAGTCCGCAGACAACGAGATGACTCATTCGGGTCGTTGTCCTGAAAAAGCTAGGGATTCCGGATATTTCATGGCGCAGATTATATCTGTAGAGATAAGTCGAAAGTCTGAAAGAGATCCAAGAGTAAAGGAACTATTTCTAATAAGTATCGGCCTGATGGACTATCTCCGTCAACCTTACGTGATTATCAGTTTCAATTTTTGAACTCATCCAGGTTCTTGGGAAATCCCGTGGGGTGCAATTCATCAATAGATCAAACGGCTGGTTGGAAAAACCAGGTCATGTGATTAATATCCGGTGAATGATTTGCTGTCTGATACCACTGGCAGTATCGCCATGAGCAAAACTGATCCGGGATGATGTCTCCTTTTCTGCCCTCAGTCGCCAATTCTTGATCTCAGGGAGTGCACCCCGAATTCGCTTGTTGTTTTAGCTTGGGTATTTTTGGCTTGGGGCAGGTCTGCAGAATCGGCGCGGGATAAGCTGGTGGGCCTGGTTGCACAATTGTTGAAGGATCGTAACCATTGAACCTGATCAAAATGTTGCCTCCGCCGCAACTTGCCAGGCGATTAACCTGGCAGATTTCATCGGCACTGATGGTTGGAGTCGCCGGAGCCGGTGGATTGGACGGATTGCAGGTCGTGTTGGTGAGATTGGAGCAATTGTCCGACAGGACGGGATTGTTGACGACGCAATTGTTGCAGCCATAGGGATACACGCCAGGATTCTCGTAATTGTCGTTCAGGCAATAGTTGCTGAAGCGATTTTGCGCGGATCTATAAGTAGTGCCGAGGCTATTGCTGATCTTCAAGACCAACCATTTTTCTTGATTCTGTCCACCGACGAACACGTCGTAAAAGGCATTATTTCCGCCGTTTTCACTGATATCGAGCGTTTCCGGGTGGCTGTAGTCATTCGACCACGGGTAAGTGTTAATCGTGAATTCAACCAGGGTCATGCCCTGTGGAAACTGCGGATAGCCGGCATTACTGCAATTGAAATTTGGTGCTCCGAAGGTAATCACGAGATTGGATACGAACGGCTGCTGGGTTGTGAGGGCCGAACTGGCGTTCTCACCTGCTGGCAGGATAAAGTAGTTCTGCAGAGGACTGCCGGAAATCTGCCAGGAGACCGGCGTACTGGAACCGCCGCTAACCACATTGAGCGGAATCTGGTCTGGTGTAGTGATGGCATTTGGAGGCAGCCCAGCCCCAAGCGTGAGCCATACATTTTGGTCAGTTTTGGTTGAGTTTCTGATCACAAATTGTGTCACTCCCGATGCTTGCTGTTTGGCGGCGGCTGCCGCAAAAAAGCCGGTGGTGACGGGTGTTTTAGATGGGTTTATCGAGAAGCCGGCTGGGCCGGTTGGTGATGCGTCAGCAACTTTGAAGAAAAGAGAGTTCATGACCTTTCTAACTGGGCTGTCATTGACGTAAAT
>JAYRNY010000767.1:0-1894 GCA_041911975.1 bacterium
GAAGACTATCAAGTGACGACGCTTGAAGTGCCGGACGGCGAAACGTGCAAAACCACTGAATGGCTCTTGCGTGTTTGGGAGCACTTGCAAGAACGTCGCTTTGACCGCCGCGACACCATCGTCGCTCTGGGCGGCGGATCCGTGACCGACCTGGCAGGATTTGCCGCTTCGACTTATTTGCGTGGGTTGAATTTAGTCATTGTTCCAACCTCGCTTCTGGCACAGGTTGACGCTGCCATCGGCGGAAAGACCGGCATCAACTTGCCCGCGGGCAAGAATCTCGCCGGAACATTCTTCTTCCCGAAAGCTGTACTCGCCGATCCGGAATTGCTGCAGACGTTGCCTAAGAAGCAGTTTACATCAGGCTTGGCGGAGATCATCAAGTACGCCATGATCGAAGAAACGGTGGCGAAACACACCGACTACGAATTGGGACAAAAGCGTCTGTTCGATGTACTGCAGCAATTTGTCGAGAGCGACTTTGACTACGAAGACCCGGTATGCGCCGGTCTCATCACCAGCTCGATCAAGATGAAACTCTTCATTGTCGGACGCGATCCGCACGAAGGCGGATTGAGACGTGTGCTCAACCTTGGACACACTCTGGGTCATGCGCTCGAAAAAGTTGCAGACTACCGCCTCACTCACGGTGAAGCCGTGGCCATTGGACTTGCGGCTGTCACCAGACTGGCTGTTTCTCTCAAGAAATTGCCCAAAGGCGAAGGCGAGAAAGTCATCAACCTACTTGAAGGTGCCGGACTGCCGATCGAGCTGCCTCCGGGCGTTGACAGATCGAAACTCATCGATTCTATGTCTCACGACAAGAAGCGCGAAGGCGAAGCACTCAAGCTCGTACTTCCGACCACCCGCATCGGCGTAGTGGACTATGAATTCTCGCTTCCGTTGAGCGATCTCGGCAAGCTCATCTAGTCGCGGGCAAATCAATTCAATGAAAAAACAGCAACCATTCCAAGTTGCCTTTCAGGGAGCGCCGGGTGCGTTTAGCCATCGGGCAGGGCAGATCTTTGTAGAGCAGAACAAGATTGACGCCGAAGCAAAATACGTGCCGTGCCGCTCGTTTGACGAAGTATTCGAGTCTGTGCTCGATTACAAGTGCGCACTGGGAGTGATACCACTGGAAAACACTTCCATTGGTTCGATCGTGGCGAACTTTGACCTGTTGTACAAGCATCCTGTGATGATGGTGGGCGAGATATACATTCCCATTCACCATCAGTTGATAGGCTTCGAAGGCACTCCGCTGAAGTCGCTGACGGCTGTTTATTCACACCCTGCGGCGCTAGATCAATGCAAGGTTTTCCTCAAGAGTTTGCCTGCACTGAAGGCAATGGCTTATTGGGACACCAGCGGTGCGGCGCTGCACGTGAGCGCTTCCAAAGATCGAAAGAACGCAGCGATTGCCAGTGAGTTTGCGGCCAAGGAAGCAAACCTCGCTATTTTGAAACGAGACATCGAGGACCACGAAGGCAATAGCACTAGATTCGGTATCATCGTTCCGAGTTTGGATCACAAGAACTCCGACGGCAGGAAAAAGCCAGATCCTAGAATTGCGCCATTGGTTGATGCGACCAGCAAGAAATATCCGCTCAAGATGTCTTGCGTAGCAGAGCTGCCTCACACTCCCGGAACGCTCGCCAACTTGCTTAACGGGCTGGTGCAGAGCCACATCAATTTGACCAAAATAGAATCTCGGCCAGTGCCGGACGCCGCATGGCATTATCGATTTTTCCTGGACATGGTTCTTGATTCGGCGGACAAAGACAAAGAAGTTGTCGAAGAAATAACAAAGAGAACCGAGATGGTAAAACTCCTCGGCCGCTACCAAATCTGGGAAGCTGGAATGTCTTAATGTAGGGTCGACGCCATGCGTCGA
>JAYRNY010000768.1:0-7793 GCA_041911975.1 bacterium
CTTGGTATCCCACCGGTCCGATTGTAGAATCCGAGCGGAGCCCCCGTTGAGAAGTGCATTGACGCCCACTGTTTCTATTTGTTTGCCTGTATACAATGGCGAGCGGCATTTGCCGGAAGCTATTGAAAGCGTGCTGGCGCAATCGTTCGAGGATTTCGAACTGATTGTTAACGATGACTTATCTTCCGACACTTCTCGAGAAATCGCGACGCGATATGCACAGCAAGACAGTCGTGTGAAGGTTTTGACCAACCAGGAAAGGCTTGGTCTCTTTCAAAATTATAATGCTGCAATTTCTCGCGCCCAGGGGCGAATTATCAAACCTTTCGCGCAAGATGATCGTTTGTACGAGGACTGTTTGAGCTCGCTCGTGGACCTTCTAGAGTGCCATCCGCAAGCCACTCTCGCTACTGTGAATCGTAATTGGATCGATGATGACGGTGGTTGTGTATCGCACAAATACAGAACACCGTCGGTGTCCGATTATTTTGGTGAAAGTGAGTTGATTGACGGCACGGCGGTGATCGACAGGAGCCTTGTACCTGTTGTTAACATGATAGGCGAGCCTGTTTGCGTTGCATTCAGGCGTGAACATTGCGGCCTGGGATTTGATCCGGAATTTCACCATTTGGGAGATCTGGATTTTTGGCTGCGTCTTTTGAAGCGCGGACAACTTGCCTATTTACCGGAGGTGCTGGCCAGCTATCGCCGTCATCAAACCGCGCAGACAGAACTTAACCGCACAGAGATGCGTATTGTAAGTGATGTTTTGCGCCTGAAGCGGAAATTTGCAGCGGCGCTTACAACCGGTGAGTCGAACGACCGATTCATGCCTGAGGCAATTAAACTCATTGCAGGCGATTTGTACAATCTCGCGCAAGAAGCTATAGAGCATCAGCTCTCCAATTCGCGCGTCGATCCAGAGGATTTGATCTTCGCTGGAGCGAGAGATTCAATTAGCCGGATCGGTCGCGGCGATCTCGAGGAAATTTGTGTAGACTCCTTGCGACTGGTTGGAGAATTGCTTCACGGTCGAGGAAACGAATGGGGCTGGAGTCGTCATGGACAGCGCCATGTTGAGTATCTGGAGAAGCGTCTTAGTGCAATGCTGAACGATCCGCTCTGGCGCATTGCCCGTCCGGCAAGAGAAGTGAGAAAGCTTCTCGCTTGCGAGGTTTCGACTGATGAAATTGGAGGCGCGCAAAGTAATGCATCTTCGCTTACTGCTGTTGCTGCAAAGCCGTCAACGCAAAGCGAATACTTACGGTATTTGAGAAACCAGATCTCCACAATTAGGAGAAGTCGCACATGGCGAATGAGGCAACGTATGCGCCAAACTCCACTTCGTGTGCTATTGCCTAACAAAGTCATCGAGACAGAGGCGGCCTGTGATGATGTGTTCGTTCCACTGCGCATGAAAGAAGGCCATTCGGTTCGCGTCTCACACTTCCAGCCTTTAAAGGACATAGAAGAAGTTTTGTGGGACTATCTGGTCTCTGGTGACAAAAAACCTCGGAATGCCCGCAGCCGCGAGACAATCGAAGCCTCCTGCGAAGCTACTATTCGCACAGAGAATGCATCACAAACCAGGCGCATTTCTGTGCTCCTTACACAGGAAGCGGAAGTATCTGAGTCACTTGTCGCTTCACTCAACAATCAAACGTTGGATAGGAGCGCATTCGAAGTCATCTTCATAAATTCCTCTTCCGCGTCCAGCAAAACCGGTGGAGGTAATATCGGCGCACTTCCTTTGCGCGCATTTAGAAACAGAGCCGGCGGTCGCGCATATGCCAACAATTTTGCAGCACGCATGGCGTGTGGCGACATTCTGATTTTTCTCGCTTCTGACTTCGTACCCGGACCAGATTTCTTGAAGAGGCATCTGGAATTTCACGATCGAAAATCCAACCAAATGAAAGTTGCAATTGGCGGCAACAGTTTCTTGCCAGAACTGCTCAAAGACGAATTCCGCAAATGGTTGGATGACTCAGGAACTCTATTTGGCATTTGCTTCAATGGAAAACACGTCACCGTCCCTGAAACGTTTTTCTATGTAGGAAATTCATCCATCAGAAAAAGCATATTCATGTCGGCAGGATTATTCGACGAAGATTTTCCTGGCGATGCCTGGGAAGACTTCGAGTTTTCGCAGAGACTGGAGAAAATGAGAGTGCGCGCCACATATTTGCCCGGCGCCTCTTGCATGCATGACCACCATGTAGTGCTTGCCGAGCGCCTCAGGAAAATGAAAGATGCTGCGGAAGGCGCATTGCTTATGGAGCGCAAATACAACGGGACATTCCCATGGAAGGCGCTAACCAAGGAGTCATCTCGAGAGCTTTTGTCCGAAACTGCTCGCATGCTTTTGGTTTACTGTCTGACAAGAAACGAGAACGCACGGTCAGCCTTCTACAAAAACGCGTGCGAAACTGCATTCTCCCTGGCGCACCGGCACCTTTCTAGAAAGCATTAGCCTTCATAAGCTGATTGGAACTGGTTGTGCACCTTGTTCAAGAACTTTGTCACGCTTGATTGATAGAGCAAGTCGACTGTGCCGACCGGACCGTTTCTTTGTTTTGCGATGATGATTTCAGCCTCGCCCCGCTTGTCGCTTTCCGGGTTGTAGTATTCATCCCGGTAGATAAACATGACCAAATCCGCATCTTGTTCAATCGAACCCGATTCTCTCAAGTCTGACAGCATCGGGCGTTTGTTGACGCGGGATTCGACGGCGCGGGAGAGCTGGGAAAGGGCGAGCACCGGGCAGTGCAGTTCGCGTGCAAGCTGTTTGAGCGAACGGGAGATTTCCGATACTTCTTGTTGGCGGTTGTCGGTTTGTTTGCGACCCTGCATCAACTGGATGTAGTCGATAACGACCATGCCGAGTTGTTTGTGTTCTGACTTGAGGCGGCGGCACTTGGCGCGTATTTCGTTGGCAGTTACCATTGCAGAATCGTCGATGAAGAGGGGAGCTTCGCCGAGCCTTCCCATAGCCATTGCCAATTGAGTCCAGTCATTTGTATGCAAGTGACCGGAACGCAATCTATTGGCGTCGATACCAGCCTCTGCGCACAGCATTCTCATTACGAGCTGTTCGCGGGACATTTCAAGACTGAATACGGCTACGGGCAAATTGGCTTCTTGGGCTACGTGCTGGGCTATGTTGAGCACGAATGCTGTTTTACCCATGGACGGACGAGCCGCAATAATGACCAGGTCGGATGGGTTGAATCCGGAGGTCATTGCATCCAGGTCGTAGAATCCTGATGGTGCTCCGGACAAAGCATCGCGCTGCTCGTAGCGCTGTTCTATTTTTTGGAAAGATGATTCGACAATGTGTTTGATATGAACGAGCTGCTGCAGGTTTCGTCGTTCAGCCAGTCCAAAGACCAGATGCTCGGCTTTGTCGATAGCGACACTGGCATCCGTCTCTTCGTACGAGGTTTGAACGATTTCAGTGCCGGCTTTGATCAGTTGACGCAACAGAGCTTTTTCTTCGACTGTCTTTGCGTAATACTCGAGGTTGGCCGTCGTCGCAACAGCCAGTGCCAGGTCGGTGATGTACTGACGTCCACCGACGTGATCGAGCTTGTCGCTGTCTTTGAGGTATTGGGAAACAGTAACGATATCAATCGGCTGGCTTTTCTCGTACAAGTCCAGCATTGCCGCGTAAATGACCTGGTGAGACTTTCTGTAGAAATACTCGGGCTGCAAAACGTCAACGACGCGCGTAATACCGTCGGTAGTAATCATCAGCGAGCCTAGCACCGCCTGCTCCGCCTCAATGGACTGCGGCGGCATGCGCTCAAGGGTGCCTTCACTCATGGAAAAGTCGCTGCTTGATGGTTCCATGTCTCTTTTGAATCCTGTAATCGGCTCTAATAGGTAATACGTAGTGAGAACGAAAAAAGTTCAATTCACATGCCGATGAATATGCCGATCGATATCCATTGGTATGTAATTAGATAGACTGTTGCCCAGCGCCGCTGGCTGCGGGGTTCTGCGTTTATCCGTAAATTTCCTAGCTATAGAATAGTGGATCGAAAGCTGGTTTGGTCGGATCTGGCGATGATATAGAACTTAGTTCGTGCGATGGACAGCAGGTTTTAGTGTGTTTGTATATGTGCTGTGTATATTAAAGTTGGCAAATTCGTCACTTCTTTGCATGGGCAATTATTTCCGGCAAGCAAAAAGGCGGCATCTTACTCAGATACCGCCCTTTTCCCACTGTCTCGATCAGCAAGATGCCGACTGCCAGCGGTTTTTAGTCTTCTTCAAGCGATGAGGTATCGCCTGTCGGCAATCCAAGCTCCCAGGCTTTGAGGAGTCTGCGCATGATCTTGCCGGAGCGTGTCTTAGGCAGCGATTGCTTCACTTCGATTTCTCTTGGATAGGCGTGCATTGCCAATTGGCGCTTGGTGTGTTCTTTGATCTGATCGAGCAGTTCATCCGACTCGGTGTATCCGTTCTTAAGCACGATGAATGCCTTGATGATTTCGCCGCGCTCTTCATCGGGTTTGCCGATGACGCCGGCTTCTGCAACTGCAGGGTGCTCGACGAGCGCGGATTCAACTTCGAACGGTCCTACTCTGTGACCGGCGGTGTTGATGACGTCATCGAGACGACCGACGAACCAGAAATAGCCGTCTGTATCTTTCCAGGCGTTATCGCCGGAGTAATACCAGCCGGGGATCTTGAAGTACTCTTTGTACTTTTCTTCGTTGCGCCATACCTGGCGAAGCATGTTCGGCCAGCCTGGCTTGACGACGAGTTTTCCGAGCATGCCCGGTTCGACTTCTTCGCCGTCGTCGTCCACGCAAGCTGCGTAGACTCCTGGAATCGGTTTGCCCATCGAACCTGGTTTGATCGGGTTGCAGGGCAAATTGACGATCAATTGCATGCCTGTTTCGGTTTGCCACCAGTTGTCGTGAATTGGCAGTCCGAAGACTTTCATGCCCCAGCGCACGACTTCTGCGTTCAATGGTTCGCCTACACTCAAGATGTGGCGAAGGCTCTCGAGGTCGTGATCGTAGACTGCATCGTCGCCGGCCTTCATGAGCATGCGCAGTGCTGTCGGGGCGGTGTACCAGACGGTCACCTTCATGCGCTCGATCACTGAATACCAGTGATTGGCGTCGAATCTTCCTTCATAGCTGACGACGGATGCGCCTAATGACCACGGTCCGAAGATACCGTATACGGTGCCCGTTACCCAGCCCGGATCGGCGGTGCACCAGTAGATGTCGTCATCGCGCAAGTCGAGCACCCACTTGGAGGTCATGTGGTGCCCGATGATGTCGTTGTGCACGTGCACAATGCCCTTGGCTTTGCCGGTCGTGCCGGAGGTATAAAGAAGGTAGAGCGGATCTTCGGGATCCATCGGCTCGCATTCCAACTTGTCGGAAGCATTCTTTGTGATTGCTTCGTAGCTAAGTTCGCCCTGCTTCAACTTCGATTCGTCGGCGCCGACAATAATGGTGTATTCCAGATTCGGCAAGCTTGATTTGATTTCGTCGAGCTTAGGTTTGAGTTGAGGATTGGTGATGATGATTTTTGCTTCGCTGTCCATCAAGCGATCTCTCAGCGCGTCCGGACCGAATGCAGAGAAGAGAGGACCAGCAATGGCGCCGATTTTTGCAATGGCGGTGGTGGCTGTGTAGAGCTCCGGCACGCGGGGCAAGAAGACGAAAACGCGGTCGCCTTTCTTAACGCCTAATTCCTTTAAGGCATTGCCGATGCGGTTGGACGCTTCGTAGATTTCCTGGTATGTGAATTTCTGCAGATTTTCTTTTGCGTCGATTGCGTACAGAGCGACTTTGTTGCGGCGACCGTCATGCAAGTGGCGATCGATTGCGTTGTAGGCTGCATTGACCTTGCCGCCGCTGAAGTAGGTGATTTCCTTTTTCGCGTCTTCCCATTCAAAAGATCTGTAGAGTTCTTCGTAGTTTTCCAGGTTCACTTTGACCGGGAATTTTCTCAAAATTTCTCTGCGTTCACCGCGCGGCACCTTGTGTCCCTGCCCTTTCGCTTGCGTATCAGTCTCCTGCCCGTGTTTGGTAGCCTTGGACTTCTCTACGACTTTCATATTTACCTACCTATGTCTGTTCGTTCTTGACGAGCCATGAGCTTCACGCCGTGCGGCGGTGAAGCTTGATTACAGGTCCAATAGTCTAACGCGGACTGGGCGTTTGGTGTTGTTTCAGGTGCAAAATAGCCCTTAGATTAAACAGATTGCAGTGCCGATTGACTATTGGTGACCTGGCATCGCCAACCCAAGCGTTCCAGTCTTGTTGTCAAGAGATTGTGCTGAACTGGCTGGGGTGGTAGAAATCTTGCTTGCCCAGCCGTTTTCACGAAAAACTTTCAATGCCGCTCACGGAAACCTTCTGCCCGTACCCTGAATGTCACGAGAGATTCAGCGCAGATCTGCCCGCCGGGCGGACCAAAACAACCTGCCCGTCCTGCCGCAGGGCTATTACGGCCCGCTTGTCGGCTGTTTTTGACACTCTGGAAAGAGAGCAGCAAAAGCGAAAGCGAATGGGAGTGCCGAACGCAAACGACAGTGCCAAAGGCGGAGAGAGTTATGTAGAGAGCTTCGTGGCTGTAGTGGAGGACGTGCGCAGTCTATTCAATGTCGGAGCCATATTCCGCACCGCTGACGGTGCGGGAATGGACAAAATATATTTGTGCGGCATAACTGGAGCACCACCCAGAAAGGAGATTGAAAAGGTCAGTCTCGGTGCGGAAAACACAGTCAATTGGGAATGGCAATTTGGTTGTGTGAGCATCCTGCGCGCATTGAAAGAACGCGGGTTTCAAATCGTCTGTCTGGAGAAGACAGAAAACTCACAGCCGCTGTCTGAGCTTCTGGAAGAAGGAAAAATCACTCGCCCACTTTGTCTTGTCGTCGGCAACGAAGTCTCGGGCGTATCAGCCGAAGCGCTGGCCCTGAGCGATGTCGTAGCCGACCTGCCGATGAAGGGCATGAAGGAATCACTCAACGTTTCCGTTGCCTTTGGCATCGCGTCCTATGCCATCTCTGAAAAAACATAGTTGTAATTGATTATGGAGACTCTGTACAAGGGGCGACGCCTGGCACGCCCATACAAAGACCTGGTTTATTTGAAGCCTTCAATTGTCGAGCTGATGTCGCCGGATGCGCCCGCTGTACTGCCCAGCACTTTTCCATCCTTGTCGAGATAGACGACGTGTGGATAGGTCGAAGGGGCGTACTTCTTGACCAGGTCTGCAGAAGCCGCATTGTCGACATCAACAAGCTGGAAGTCCACCTTGCCTCTGAATTTCTCCTGGGCGGAGTCCCAGAATGGTCCAAACAATTGAATCGTACGCTGGTCATTGCTTGAACTGGATGTAAATTGAATGGCCTTTTTGCATTTCAGCGCATTCTTATCTGCCTTGGCAGGGGGCGCTTTAGGATCGGCGGGCTTGCCGTCGGGCGCCTTAGCATCTGCGGCCGGAGCAGCAGGCGGCGGTGCACTGCCTGGATGACTGCGAGCCGAGCTGTACTGATTCATCGAGTCCAGACCCGCTCGTGCTTTTGCCTTGAGCTCAGGGCTGCGCGCGTATTTCTCCACCCATGTGTACAGGTTCTGCGCCTGACCTACTTGGTTGAGGTGCTGATAGCACAGAGCCATGTAATACCTGGTCAGCGGATCACTCGGATACTTCTGCGATACGGTTTGCAGCTGAGCCAATGCTACGGAATATTTGCCGGCATTGTATGTCGCCACTGCCTGATTGAAGGCTGCGTCGGCAGCATAGGCTGTTAAGCC
>JAYRNY010000769.1:0-2982 GCA_041911975.1 bacterium
GAAAAGTTCCAGATCGTTGCCTTCCGGATCTTGCAGGCGAATAGCTCTATAACGCTCGTCGCCTTCCATGTCCGTTACGGCAAGCCCTTTGCCGCGCAAAAGACTCTGCCACTCAACGAGCGCATCCACCGACGATAGTAGAAAGCCGAAATGCCAGATAAAAGCAGTGCCCTTGCCGATCAGATTTCGTCCGTTCTTCTTGAAGCCAAACACGTCTTGATACCACTTGCTCATCATTTCCGGATCACGGCAAGGTAAAGCAATATGGCTAATTCCAAGCGACTCAGGCATGTGGCGCCCCCTATGGAATCAAGCGATTTATGCACCAGGCCAGCCAAACTAACGCAGAGATAACGGTCAATACTTCGAGCAGGGTCGGCAGCATCTTCCTGTTTTCCAGACGCTTAGCCGCATCAACCACAGCCCAGAGAATCAGAAACAGTCCAGTAATACAGCCGAATAAAATAGGCATAGTAAAACGAAGTGGAAGCAAACCGAAGAGTGATGCGCCCTCTTTGACCACAAAAATGTTGGCACCATTGAGAGTGGCAACCAGTCTTTTATAATATGCATCACCTGCGTCGTCGCCGCCTTCCAGGTGTTTTGCCGGCATCGAGATATAGAAGTACGAGACACCGGGAATCGCCGATGGCAACACTTTACCGTTGCGGTCAAACCCTTGCATGAAAACATGGTCGACAATAAAGGTTTCGTCGTCTACTTTCTTGTCGGTGACAATGGCAAAAGCATTGATGGTGCCTGGTCCAGACTCAGGCTCGTTATTCCAGTGCTCGCCGGCGCTCAATGCTTTCGGAAACTCTTCAACATTGTTGGTGTCCTGGAAAACAATCTGATATTTCGACATCATCTGATATGTCGGAATCATGTCCTGATGGCTGACTGCGTTGATCAGCTTGACCGCCGGGTCGCCCGTCCACTTCTCGAGTTTCGAAGGGAATGTTCCACTTTTTGCGAACATCTCTTCCAGGTGCGCTCCCAGAGCGCGCATCTGCTCGACGGTCTTCACTTCAGGCGCTTCATCAGTATGCACAAGAAAATCGTTTTGGCCGGCAAAACCATTGGGAGTCTGCTCAAACCAATACTCTTTGCGCGCGAATGCACCCAGAACCAGAGTCTGGATGCCCTCGAGTGAAAAGTCGATTGTCTTGAATTTGAAATTCAGAGTCTCGAGCGGAGTCTTCAGAGATCCTGTGGAATTTTCGCCAATCGAAAGAGTAATCTTCGCGTCCGGCGTCCTGAACGTTTGTCCTTCAATCTTGAAGGACTCGGAGTTGATTCCCGGCGCAGTAGGTGCTTTGAGCTGCGTGCCTGCCGTCAGCCACATGAACCAGCCGCCCAATGCCATGGCGAGAATAAGCGAGCCGAGGGTGGATAAAACTACCTGGTTCTTTTTGAAAAAGTGCTTGCGGCTCCCGGTCTCGCCTGTACCGACGAGCGTCTCCATTGTCTCTTTGAAGACTGGCTTGGGTAGTTCGAGAGCAGTAACCTTCTGTTTGAACTCCTTCTTCGGCGCTGATCTGATTGCCGCCGCCTCGCGAATGTGTTTGATCAAAACATCGCCCTTGGGCAAATTCTGCTCAGCAAGCCGAAGCACGCGTGTATAAATATTGGCGGCGTCCTCAGAAGCACCGGCACCGTCGCAGACCTTCGCCAAGATGAACATATTGGCGATGACGTCGCGGTTGCCTTCACCGAGAAGCTTTTCTGAAGTCACGACCAGACGGCTGTACGCGGTTATCGCCTTATCCAGGTTGCCGTCCGAATAGTAAATGGCGGCGAGGTTTTTGAAACAAGCCAGGGCCTGCTCCGTTTCGTCCAGACCGTTTCTCTCCATCATGTCCAGCGCATCTTCGTAGTGCCTTTGCGCGGACAGATAGTCGGCATTGTCAAATGCCCGACCAGCCATGTAGAGAAGTCCGTCTAACTGTTTTTGCGAAAACGCCATATTTTTATCGGCAGGTGCCGAAAACCTCCAACAGTTATATTTCTACCTTCTCTTTATGGTGCTAAAACACTGCCGACGAATTTGCCGGTCAAACTAATTCCGAATCGTCCAAATTGCCCGAAAAGCCCCGTTTGCGACTGGTTATCTGCAGGAGAACCGCCATGCATTTAACCTTTGCTGGGGCGGGCGATGCCTGGCGTCGCCCCGACAAAGCGAATCCAGTCCGTCAGATTAACCGGGTATAGCAGTACAAGTATTGGTAATTGGCGTTAAAAGTAGCGTATTCATGCTTCAAGACCTAAAACTGCGCCAGAAAGGAATTCTCATAGTAGCCCTGCCGCTATTAACAGAAACGATTTTCGTGGCGATTCTGGTTTTTCTGCAGCAATCAGCCGAAGCTGAGGCGCACAAGACGTTTTACTCGAAGATGATTATCGGACAAACCCAATCCGTGGTCCGGCTCATCTGGGAAGGAGGCGCCAATTTCACTCTCTGGGGGTTCACTCATTCGCCGTCCTTCGAGCAGCGCATGATGAACCAGATAAACGAAGTGCCCAGAGAACTCAACGAGCTAAAGCAGATGGTTAAGGGCAACCCCATACAAGAGAAAAACGTCGCCGAGATGGAGAAAGCGGTCAACACGGCGACCGAGACGCTTTTGCATTACAAAAAACGCATGCAAACGGGCGAGCACTACATTTTGACGCATGAGGCGCGCATGATGGTCACCGATCATTTGCGCGGCATCGTTACAGGCGCGGCGGCAATTCACCGCCAGGAGATGAATTACCAGGAGATGCATCCGGAAAAAACTCAGCAGTGGCGCATGGCCGTGCAGATCTGGCTCTTGGTGGGGCTTATTTTGCAAATACTTCTGACTTTCTTTCTCGCCACGTATTTCGGTCGCAACATTACAGACCGTTTGGCGACGATTTCGGGCAACGCCCAATTGCTCGCTGAGCACCAGCCGCTCAGGCGCCCCGTCGACGGCAACGACGAAATTGCGCAGCTCGACA
>JAYRNY010000770.1:0-7612 GCA_041911975.1 bacterium
GTGCAGGCCAGGAACCAGCCAGACGACTCTACTCCGGCAGCAGCGGCGCCTCCTGCAGCACGAAGCACAAATCCTGCAGCAATGGCGAACACGTCCAATAGCACATAATGCTTCAAAACGAGTGCATAAAACATCATAAGTAAGAAGTAGACGAGCAGAAAGACATCTACCGTCGGGCGTATGGAAAACCCGACGCAAAGCGCACCAGCTGCGCAGACTGTCCCTAGACACAAGGCAAACGGCGCGCTAATTTTTCCAGATGCGACAGGGCGATTTTTCTTTTTGGGATGCAGCCTATCTGACTTGCAATCGAGCACGTCGTTCACGACATAGACCGCGCTGGCACACAGGCAAAATGCAACAAAACATAGTGCTGCAGCGCTGAAAGTAGCAGGTTCGATTATTTTTCCTGAAAAAAGCGCCGGAGCAAATACGATCAAATTTTTCGCCCACTGTTTGGGGCGAATCAATTTCAAAATCAGGCGGAGTTTTTCCAGTGAAGTTGCCAGAGAATTAGTAGAACCCGCCGAAACCTGAGTTTGATTTTCTGCTTGAGAATTTACTTCAGTCACAACCAATCTCCTCCAACCATATTAGAGGATACGGAGGTGAAGTGGGTGAGACGATCGCTATTTCTCTCCTTTGCCTGGCTTAGCGGCGCCTTCTGCACCGTTTTCGCCATCGTCAATACGTTTGAATATCGGACCCTGGTTACGAACGGACTGGCCAACGGGGATCATGTCGAAGAATCCATCTTCGCGAATGGAATCTCCTATCTTTCCAACTTCGTCGTCGTAGCCGAGTTGATTCCACATCTTCTGCGAAAGCTCAGGCGTGAAGGGATACAAATTCATAGCCGTTCGGCGCAAAACCTCAAGACAGGTGTAAAGCACCTCTTCACCTTCCTTCTGTTTGCCTTCTTTGAAAAGAGTCCACGGCTTATCGTCATTCATGTATTTGTTTGCTTGATCGACAAGCGCCAGGATCGCATTGATAGCACCTGAAAAATCGTACCTGGTCATGTGCTCGTCGACGGTTTCGTGAATGAGATTTGCCTGTTTGCGAACAACATTCTCAGGCTGGCAGTTCGGTACTTTACCGCCGCAGTTTTTGTCTACAAGTGTGAGCGTGCGATTGAGCAAATTGCCTACATTGTTGGCCAGCTCTGAATTGACACGGCGAATCAACTCCTTGCCGGAGAAGTCTCCGTCTTGATCGAATGCGCTTCCGGAAAATAGCGAATAACGCACCGCATCAGCACCATACAAATCTACGAGAGCAATCGGGTCGATTACATTGCCGAGTGATTTACTGATCTTCTGCCCTTCGACAGTAATAAAGCCGTGTGCGAAAACGCCTGCAGGCAGTTCGACACCTGCAGCCATAAGCATTGCCGGCCAGTAAATGCAGTGAAACTTGATGATGTCTTTACCGACCAGGTGGAGAGTAGCAGGCCAGTATCCTTTGCCCTCAAATCCGCCACCACCCGTAAAATAGTTGGTCAGTGCATCAATCCAAACATAGATAACCTGGTCTTCATCACCAGGTACCGGAATGCCCCATTTAAGTGAATTTCGGCTGCGAGAAACACTGAAGTCGGTGACTTCAGGATCGTCCAGCTGGTTCAAGACTTCTTTGCGCCTTCCTTCCGGTTGGACACGACGTGGATCCTCAGTCATCCACTTTCTGATCGCGTCCTTGTATTTACTCAGCTTGAAGAAATAATTTTCTTCACTGACCTGGCGTGGTGGTTTCTTGTGGTTAGGGCAATTGCCTTGCTCGTCCAAATCGCGCTCGCGCACGAAGTCTTCACAGCCTTCGCAGTAATGTCCCGTGTATGAGGATTTGTAGATGTCGCCTTTTTCCTGCATCCGGCGGAACATCTCTTGCACGACTTTCTTGTGTTCGTCTTCCGTCGTGCGTATGAAACGGTCGGGCACCACATTCAACTTTTTCCAAGCAGCTTGAAACTTTGACGACATTTCGTCGACGAATTCCTTGGGGCTCTTACCGGCTGCGGCTGCCGTGCGTTCGACCTTGATGCCGTGCTCGTCCACGCCTGTCAGGAAGAAAACATCCTTGCCCCTGATACGGTGAAAACGAGCCAGCACATCAGCAGCTATCTTTTCATAGGCATGTCCGATATGCGGCGACGCATTGACATAGTCGATGGCTGTCGTTACGTAAAACTTTTCCATTTGCTCTCCCTGCGAAAGCTAGAAACAGAGCCAGTCCGGCAAAGCGGCTCTTTTTGGTGAACATAGAAAGGCCGAAAGATGCGAAATCTATACAAGCCGGGAAGTAAAGCGGCTAGCGAAGAATCCACGATAGTCACATAATAATACAGGTGAGGTTTATGACCCCGGGAGAGTCAGCGATATGCCAAGAAATAAGAAGCGCGATAATAACTTTGCTGAGGTCAACCCTCTCCACGGCAAAACAATCATTCTAGGGGTTTCGGGCGGAATAGCCGCTTACAAAGCCTGCGACATCGCCTCGATGCTAAGGCGCGCCGGTGCCGACGTTCATGCCGTGCTCACACCCAATGCCCGCGAATTCGTCACCCAATTATCTTTGACGACAATTACCCGCAATCCGTCGCATTGCGAGCAGTTTCAAGCCCAGGCCGACTGGCGCCCTGAGCACATAGAACTGGCTAAGAAGGCTGATTTGATTCTCGTTGCTCCGGCTACCGCCGATATCATCGCCAAGATGGCCACCGGCATGTGCGACGATCTCTTGACGACAATGATTTTGGCATCGAACGCCAAAATCATGCTGGCTCCGGCAATGAACCCGAAGATGCTCGACCATCCGGCCACGCAGAACAATCTGGCCACCCTGCAAAATCACTATCGCTATGACTTGATAGCAGCCGATTACGGCGAGCTGGCCTGCGGAGACTTCGGCACCGGTAAGATGGCTGCTGTGGAGACGATCGTGGCAGCAGCAGCAGCACGCCTTCTTGAGCACCGGACTCTATCAGGGCGCCGCGTGCTTGTCACCGCCGGCGGCACCAGGGAACCGATCGATCCGGTGCGTTTCATCGGCAACCGTTCATCCGGCAAAATGGGCATTGCTATGGCTGACGCGGCATATGCTCGGGGCGCTGAAGTGACGCTCGTATCGACAGTGGAAGTCGACCGTGCCTATTCGGTGCTCATGGTTGAAACAGCACTGGAAATGCAGGAAACGGTAGAGGCCGAATTCGACAGCTGCGACGCTCTTGTGATGACGGCTGCTGTTGCTGATTTCAGGCCCTTGGGCTTTTCCAATCAGAAGATTAAAAAGTCGGTCAAAGAAGATTTCTCATTGGAACTGACAAAAAACCCGGACATCCTTGATTTGCTCGGGCGGGTCAAGCGCGACGATCAGTTCATAATCGGCTTTGCGGCAGAATCGGAAGAGCTTTTGAGCAATGCCGCCCAGAAGCTGAAAAGAAAGAATCTCGATGTCATTGTCGGCAATGACATAACCGTTCCTGATATCGGCTTCGGCAGCGACGACAATGCTGTCGTAATCCTTTCGGCAGACGGCAGCCGCGAAAATCTGGCGCGCATGCCCAAACGGGCCATTGCCGAGCACCTTTGCGATATCATCGCCGCCCGCTTTGCAGCTACCGAGAAAGAACCGGCCAGCACCGACTGAAGCCTCTTAGCCAGCCCAGCCGAGTTTATGTGACACCCTCCTGTAAAGCTTTGTTGTGAGCCGAAACTTGCGCTCACAGGGCATTTCCATCTTCAAAGGCTGAGACGGCGCCAACTGTCTGCCTGCTCGCGATCGGCAGATCGCCCGCTACCTTGACTATTTTCAACCACATGAGTGGTATACTCCACAGTGATTGTCGAAAGGTTTGAGGCAATCGAAATGAGCTTGCTCACCGGCTCCCCATTGGAAAAAAAGCCGGACGACAAGCGTTCTTGGAAGGAGTTTTGCAGTCGATGAGCAAATATGCCAACGATGAAAGATCGTCTGACTCGGGCTTTGCGGCCTGGCTTCTGGGTCTTCTTCTGGGAGCAGCCGGCGGAGTGACCGTCGCTCTTCTGGTGGCGCCCAAATCCGGCAGTGAAGTCAGAGGTGTTATCAAGGAGACAGCCAATCACCTGCCGGAAAAGGCCAGCGAATTGGTGGACGATTCCATCGATCTATATGCCTCAGCGCTCAATTACTGCCAGGTTTTGATAGAGGACCAGACTCTACGCTTAAAAAGAGCAGTGGCGGCAGGCAAGCTGGCTGCCGCTAAGAGACGGGAAGAGCAAGATATGGGCGCTTCGACCGTTCTGCCCTTTCAGCACCGGTAAGCCGATTTAAACCTGGACGGCATTGACCGCAAAGAGGCGTAGACTTTGGAATTAACACACACGTTGGACTTTCTGGTTGTAGGCGCCCTGGCGCTGCTCAGCCTCGGTCTTGTCGGGCTGGCAATGGCGGCGGGACAGCTGGTTCCTCAGGTCAACCGTACGCTGACCGCCTACGAGAAATTAGCCACGACCTTGGAAACAGAGCTGGCGCCCACCCTCCGGGAAGTGAGCAAGTTAGCCGGTGGAGTGATAAAAATTCAATCGGCGGCGCAGCAAAGCATTACCGACGTGGGTACAAAAGTCGAGGATGTCACCGGCAACCTGACCAAGGTGACCGATACGGCGAAAAAAGAGGCCAACGTGTGGGGAACGGGGCTCCTGGCGGGCTTCAAAGCTTATCTCAGCTCACATGGCAACAAAGACAGTGAGACAAGCGCCCGCGAACGGGGCACAGAAAATAGTAGGGACAAATCCAAAAAGCAGATAACGATGGACCGAGGTGAAGAAAATGTCGGACTCAAGCGGTAGATTTTTTGAAGGACTTCTTGTCGGCGGAATCATGGGCTTCCTGTTTGGGATGCTGGCAGCGCCCAAGTCCGGCGCCGATCTGAGAAGACAGATTGCCGATGGCGGCGAGGACCTCTACAAGAACGCCAGCGACCAGCTATCGGATTTCCGCGGCAAAGCAGAAACGGCTCTGAACGACTTCCAACATAGAGGCGAAGAAGTTCTGCGCACAGCCAAAGATCAATTCAACGACAAGAAAGTACAAATCTCCAGCAAGATCCAGGAGATGGCCGGACACAGCACGCAGACGCTGGTTGATGATGTGGAGTCGGCGACTTCCGGTTAGGCGGCGCCACCACATTCAATACCAAGTTTCGGCATTAGATACTGAGCATAACGACTTTCGAGCATTTCCGGATGGTTGCCAGAGAGCCTGAAAAACTGCGTCTCAATCGGGCAATCGCGGCTACCGGCATTTGTTCCAGGCGCAATGCCGACGAACTTATCAAAGCCGGGCGGGTGAAGGTGAACGGTCAGCCGGCCAGAGAGCTGAGCATGCAGGTGGATCCTGCCAGAGACCGCATTGTCGTGGACGGCAAGCCGCTATTCAAAAAATCCTTTGAGTACGTCGTCCTCTACAAACCTAAAGGCGTGGTCACTACTTGCGACGACGAGAAAGGGCGCCGCACCGTAATCGATCTTTTGCCGAGCGAATTACAGCATTTGAAGCCTGTCGGCCGTCTCGATAGAGACTCGGAAGGAATGATTATTCTTACCAATGACGGCGCCCTCGCTCAGATCCTGACGCACCCATCCCATCATGTAGAAAAAACTTATAGAGTGACTGTCGAAGGCCACATCGAGGACGGCGCCCTTGAAGTCATGCGCAAGGGAGTGCGGTTGTCAGAAGGAACAACCCAAAAGGCTCAAATACATTCATTAAGGCGCTCCGGAAACTTGTCGACGTTCGTCATCGTCATATCCGAAGGGCGCAACCGTCAGATTCGGCGGATGTGTGCCAAGGTAGGTTATAACGTGCTTCGATTGGTCAGAGAGCGGATTGGTGCGTTACAATTGAACCTGAAGGAGCCGGGTCAGTGGCGGCACTTAATGGCTTCAGAGGTATCTCTTCTAACCGACTGCCACCTAGGTGAGAGTAAATAAGCTATTACGCACGCATTAAGAGAGAACACGGCTACAGATATGGTGCTTGAGTCTATTGGTCAAAAGCTGAAATCAGCAAGAGAAGGGCAGGGTTTGTCCCTTTCGGATATATATCAGCGCACCAAAATTCCAGTCAATCATTTACAGTCGATCGATAATGGCGCCGTCGAAGATCTGCCGGAGCCAGTATATGTCTCAGGTTTCATTCGCCGATATGCAGAATGCGTCGGGCTCAATCCTCAATCACTAGTCGAGGAATATCGCAGCTACACCGATGGTTCAAACGGCAACGGACGCGGAAAGCATAAAGGCGCGGTCCTGGACAAGCCGTTGCAGCCAGTGATGATGGCCCCTCCTCATGTGCGCACCGTCAAAATGGAATCGGGAGGTGGTCCTGGAATTCTTCGCACGATGGGCGTTTCCGTATTCTGGATCATTGTCATCCTCGGGCTTATCACATTCCTTTTCTGGTGGAATTCCAACAATCAGCAGCAAGATAATGCCAATATCCTCCAGCCGCGCGACTTGCCCAATCGCTTCTCGAGCGTGACTCCGCAGGGCGCACCGGCGCCTGCCTCGGACAAGAGCGCCGCGCCGACGCCCGGCGACACTGAACCCACCGACAGCCGCGTCTCGCTTTCGGCCAGCCAGCACGTCTGGGTGGAAGTGAAATCAATCGCAACAGGAGATTCTCTCTTTACTGGCTATCTGGAAGCCGGCGACCGCCGCGATTTCCAAGATCCGCAGGGGCTGAGAGTAAGAGCCGGTAATGGCGGCAGTCTTGCTGTTGAGCAGAACGGCAAGTCCCAGACCTTTGGTCTGCCCGGCAAGATTACTGAAAAAACATTCATGGCCAAGGTCCCTGGTTCGGCGGTTCCTGCCGATGCCAGCTCAACAACTCCGGCGGCTGGGACAGCGGTGGTCAAACCAATTGTAAAGAAGGTAACACGACGTCCAGCAGGCGACGGCGGCGCGAGCGCCCCGAGACGCAGGCTTCCCTCGTCCGGCGGCGATTCATACATACCTGGCGAGTCGCTTAGGCGGGGCGGTTCCAGTTATACTGATGGTCGCTTGGATACCGACTAGGCAGGAAGAAGCACTCTTAGAGCGCCTTAACGTCATTGCCTGGCGGCACGATCATTGGCGGTTGCTTGTCTCTTTTTTTTGAGTGACATTGCCATTCGCCGCCTGCTGAGCAGGCTCCTGGTCCTCAGCAAAGAGTAATTCTCAAATTCGGATTCTCAATTTGTAGAGTGGAGAGTTGAAGATGCGCAAACCCCGCCTCGGCGTGGTATCCCTCGGATGCCCGAAGAATCAAACCGACACCGAAGTAATGCTTGGTCTTCTCAATCAAGCAGGTGTCGAGGTCACCTTCGACAACGAAGAAGCGGAGATGTGCCTGGTCAATACCTGTTCTTTCATTGGCGACGCCCGCCAGGAATCAGTGCGCACGCTGGTTGAGCTTGCCGATCAAGGCAAGCAGCTGATTGTTGCCGGCTGCATGGCGCAGCACTTTAAAGAAGAGCTCCTAGCCGAAATTCCGGAAGCACGAGCCGTAGTAGGCACGGGCGACATAGCCAAGATTGTTGAAGTCTACCAGGCGGTCTCCAGCGATTCATCGCTGCGCGTGGTCGAAGTAA
>JAYRNY010000771.1:0-1511 GCA_041911975.1 bacterium
CATCACCTGCGGCCGCTTGTGGACTTTCGCCAGCACGATGGTGCCATTCATGCTGGCGAGCAACATCTGAGCGGCCGCCTTTGCGGAAATATCTGAGCGAAACTCACCCAGCTTGATTCCTTCCTGAATGACGTCAGCCAACCTGTGCTGATACTGATCGAAGAATTGTGAAATACGCTCGCGAAATGCCGGAAGGAAATCGCTAGTCTCCGTCGCCAAATTTACGAACGGGCATCCTTTGTTGCAACATTCGGACTCAATCATGTCCGCCATGCCCTTCAAGAATTTCTCCAGGCGCTTGCGCGGAGAAAGTGACTTATTAGAAAGGACAGGCTCCAGCATTTGCTGAAAGAACATATCGATCATGGTCTCGAGCGCGGCCAGGCATAGATCTTCTTTTGACTTGAAGTGGTAGTAAAAGTTGCTTTTGCTGACGCCTGCCGTTTCAAGGATGCTATTTATACCCATGGCTTCAAAGCCACGGGAAGACATCAGCTCAATCGTTGCCTCAATGAGCTTCTGCCGGCTGCCGCTAGTGGTGTCCATAGTTGTGGGCATATCAACTCTAGAACCGTTCTGTCCTAAGTATAACTTAATTGTCGCACAGATCAAGGGGTAACTACTCGAAAAGCCCAACCTGTGTAAAGTTTCACGCTTGATTACCTGTTTTCCCATCCACTAATAGTATCCATCTTGGGCCTTGATTAGGACCGACCGGTATGATTCAATCGTTAGTACAGACCGGTCCTATCTACGAGACTCAATCGTTAGATTTATTAGTCAAATCCATTAATACAGGTGAGGAGATCAGTAATGAGCAGTTCATGCGACCAAACACAAGGCTCTGGAGCTTGCGCAGAAACAGCAGCACAACATGGCGGCGACAGCGAATGTTGCAATATGCCGGAAAAATTGCTCTGCCTGGCAGATGAGGCCTGGCGAGAAGTCGTAAAGGAAAAAATCAAACAGGAAATTGAGAAGAGCTCTGGTGCAAAACTCGATGCGCTCGCAAAACTGGTGGCGGAAACAAACCACAAGAAGTGGACGCATTTGATTGAAGGCAAGCAGAAATGCGAGACCTTTAAAGACCAGCTTAAAGAAGTACTCTTGTCGCTATCCAAGTAGTTTCTTCTTGGAGCAGCTGGACTTTTGCAGTTCTTCCAGTTCTCCCGGTCGGCATCCAGCAGAGAGAGCGCCCCGGCTCTCTCCTGGCTGGACCGATTGATGCCTCTGGTTGTAGGGGCGCATTGCATGCGCCCTCGGGAGGAAAAGAGGATCGGACGATGTTTAAACGGAAATATACATCAATTACATTCGCGCTAATTGCGCTCTTTAGTTTTGCTACGCCGGTGTGGGCGTCAGACGAGCTGGCATTTCAGCCGACGCCATCTGCCACATTTGCATTTTCTGCATCACCATCAGCGGTGCATATAAGAAAAACACGACCGACCATTGCCCTGGCGCTGGGAGGTGGAGGTATCAGAGGTGCGGCACACATTGGTGTGCTGAAA
>JAYRNY010000772.1:0-1619 GCA_041911975.1 bacterium
GAGGCAAAACAGCTTTACAGCCGCGCCAATGACCTGGAGCGGCGCTACGGCGCAGTACCTACCCGCAGCAGCGCGGGCAGCCTGACCGGGCGCCTGCAATCTCAATCTAGAGAGTTGCCGCCGACCAGCAGTGGCGGATCGACCTTCGCCGAGGCAATCCAGGACGCCGTAGCGCGCTCCATGGCAAAACTGGACAATCGGGGCAAACCGTTCGAGCCGCAAGACTCGAGCAAACAAACACCTGCCGGTCCTCGCCCATTTAGTGCCAACCCGCTTCCTCCGTCTCCATTTCAAAATCTGGTCAACGAAGTGGCGACCAAAGGAGGAGCTACTCCACCTCCCGAACCAGCAGCAGCGCCGGCTGAGTCTGCCGCGGCGCCGCCGCAGGGTTTTACCGGCTCGCCGGCTCTGCCCAATCAGTCGAATCCGACGCCATTGGCTCAGCCCGGTCAAGATGTGCCGAAAGAATTGTCGGACAGCCAGTTTCTCTTTCGTCCCAGGAAAAATGCCGGACCGGAGCCACCGGTCGGCAAGGCTGCAGACGGCAGTGCGCTAATAATTCCGTGGCCGTCCGATGCGGAGCAAAAAGCAGCAGCCGAAGCTGAAGCTGCCGAAGCCGCAGCTCGCTTAGCGCAGCAAGAACAGGAACAAGAACAGGAACAAGAACAAGTGCCTGATGAATGGCGCCAAAGCGGCACTCATTGGAGCGGCCCGACTCTGCAGGAAATATCCAGGCCGGAAGCGGCTGAGGTTGCTGATGCCGGCACCGCAGATGGTGTCGAGAAAGAAAATAGAGGCGGCGCTACAGAGGGCAATTTCGAGCCGGTTGAAGATACCCGCTCCGGCGACTATCAAAGTGTAGAGCAGAGTCTGGATAAAGTATTCGGTCAAGCGAACATGCCTGCCGATGGGCATGGATCCAGTGTTTATGCCGATCCCAGCGGAGCACCAGACCAGCAAGCTCCCGGCATGGGTGGGCCAGGCGGCATGGGATATGTCACGTCAGACGGCAATTCTCCTGTGCGTCGCACCAATCCCAGCCTGAATTCATCCAAACTCAGATGGATGCAAAATAAAGGTGGCGTGCCCGAGCCGGTGGGCGAAGTTGCAGCTGGCGAAGCCAGCGGTGCTGAATCTTTAACGGCGTCTGCACCACTCTCCTACGATCCATCGGACTACGATCCTTCTACGCCGGCTGCGCCGTATTGGTCGGGCCCTACGGCACGCCCCGCCGATGAAGATCCATCACGCCGGCCCGGTGCGCGCCGCGCCTCTGCCGAGTGGCAGGTGGAGCCTTCTGATGACGCCGCCGATTTGATAGAGAGTTTGACGGAAGCATATCATTCCGTCGAAGCGCACCCGGACAGCGATGCGTCCAAAGCGATGGCGCAGTGGGGCGTGACGATTACCGGTGAAGTCGAAGAGCGTTATCCGCCCATCAGACAAGCCAATGCCGATCGCCGTCTGGGCATGCAGCCAGTCTCTCCGGAAGTTCCGCCTGGTGCTCCAAAACCTTTTGACAGGCGGCAAAAGCCCAAGTCGATGAAAAATCTGCGCAACCGCTTTGGTGACATAGAGCCGCCAGCCGAATTCGACGATGCCGAATTTGAAGATTCCGA
>JAYRNY010000773.1:0-2533 GCA_041911975.1 bacterium
AAAAAAGCGGTGATCATTGAGATGACGAGCAGAATACTGCCGGCCTCTATATTGACCAGACCTGAACTTTCACCCGTCACTCTCAGCCAGCCGAATAGAATGGGCAAACCGATAGCAGTCGGCAAAAGCGTACGCGCCATCATGCCGCCGGCGTCACCGTTGCTTATCACTACCATCAAACCTTCGCGCGGGCGGGAGCAGAGAATGCCCAGGCTCAGCACGAAAAAAGCCAGGGCGGTCGGCAGAATCATGTAATTGAAACTGCCTGGCGTGGAGAAAAACGTCAATTTGTATGTGTAGCCGATCAGCGCTGAAATGGAAAATAGGAGCGGAATGAAAGCCAGATACTGAAAAATTTGAATCTTGCCTAGAGGCCGAGCACCCATTGACAGAAGTGCCAGTCCGGCAGCAAGGATGCATGCGGCGCAGTTGGGCGCGATCAGAACTGAGCTCATTCCAGCTTCAGGATTCACCGAGCAATGGAAAAGAACTTCGTCCAGATCGATTGTGTAAAATCCGGCATAGGAGCCAAGGGCGGCAAGACCAATCAGGATAGGCACAGTTGCTGTAATCTGGGATGCAGTTTCTGCGCGTTTGTCGAATAGTCCTTTCAACGAGTAGAGCAGTGATGCTCCCAAAAAGAGCAGTGCCAGAGAGCCTGTATTCGAGACAGGGTAATTTCCGGCAATCGGGTTCTGCAGATAAGGTTGATTCAAAAACCAGCCCATCAAAGCCAGAACGCCAATGCCCATTGTAATGAAGGCGCACCAGTAAGCAAGAATGACAAACACCTGGCTGACCCGCTGGGTGCTGCCGCCGGTTACTGGATTAAGACAGGGCGGCTCGGACCACGGTACGGGAACGAGCTCAGTCAGAGTATCAGAAGGACTTGACGGGGTTTGCATTCGCGAATGCTCCTGGTGAAGGCAGGATTTTCAGGAGCGCCGGCGGCGCCTCTAACCTGCTGAAGAACATTCACAAAAACCCCTTAATATGAATATAGATCAGATGACTTGCCTCGGCAACACGCGTCCGGAATTGCCTCACAACGCACGGCTTGCAGAATTCTGTTAGGCGCGCGCACGAATGGGAATAACCTCCGCTTCTTCTTCTTCTTCTTCTTCTTCTTCTTCTTTGTCGCCCATGGCTCCAAACAGAGAACGAATGACAAAAGTGTTGGCGGCCGCTTTCAAACGTTGAAGAGTTGTCTCAGCGCGGTTGCAAACATAGGGGTTTTCATCCTCCGCCAGTTTTTCGAGCATGGAAACATCCAGGTGATAGCATTCGGCAAGTGACAGACGGACATCTGCACTTTCATCTTTGATGAGCAATTCAATGGCAGCAATCGGTGTATTCGGGTTGTCCGCGACTTGTGCACGCACTTCCGTATCCGGATGCATTGCCAGCTCCATGAGCACGTCGCCTGATGTGTTAGGGTGATCGATCAAGCGTAGCGCGGTACGCACGGAAAGATCCCTCCATGTCCTCATCGAAGCTTTCATCGCTTCTTCGTATTGTGGATTGAGAGCAGGTAAATACTGCCATGATTCTTCGATTGACGGTTCGATCTTAAGCTCATGAGTGTTCGTCCATGCCTCGAATGAAGAGTGTTCGCTGGCTGCATGCAAGCTTGCTTTCAGCCCGAATACCGGTAAATCATCAGTGATTGATTTACCGAGCGCACTGGCATCAGAGGCAGGCTCTTTTTCAATCTGACTTTCTTCGTTTTGCGAAACCGCTTTGTGGCGGACGAATTCTTTTACGATTTTGTCTGTTTCCTTGTTGTGTTCCAAGGTTTCGCCGCGACGGGCCCGATCCAGAAAGTGACCGGACTCAAGAGATGCTTCTACATTTTTGTGATTGCAGGCGTGCAGTCTTACCCTTTCTGAATCTTTCAGGGGCGATGTTTTCTTTGTTTCCAGGAGCTTTTCCAGACTGTAGAGAGAGTCTTTAAAAGCGTATTTGATAGAGTTCAAAACCATCATTTACCTCCCGCATGCGCATATGCATGACGCAGAAGTTTTGTTCAAAAAATCGTCTTGCGTGGCAAAGTGGAAACCTCGCACGTTGCCAACGCAGTCTACTCAAACTAGAGTTGAACTAGACGAAGCCAAAATAATTGAACGCTTCGTAGACCAAATATTTCCGGGTTTTTCGTTGTTAGTTCCATTATGCCCATTTGTGCGATGAGCAGTAATATGTGAAGGGGAATTGTTAAGAGTGTGACAAAACCGTGAGTATTGATGCGGATTTGCTCATAAGAATTAGAAGCGTGTGCCGGTCATCTGCATGGCGACGAAACCGCCTGCGGTGACTAGAATGAGCACCACGACAAGAATGATGATCATCTTCGGGCTTCCCAGGGCTTTAGCAGGAGTATCAGCCTTGGACACTGCTGGAACCGTTGCTGATTTGTCTTTAATTTGCGTGCCTGTTTGAGTCTGCAACGCCTTGTTGCTGACCGAGCTGCCGGCATCCTTGATCTTCATCGACTCGGCACCGGCACTGATGCGGGCTTTGGAAAGATCTTGAC
>JAYRNY010000774.1:0-3841 GCA_041911975.1 bacterium
ACGGACTTACATATTACGAAAGCGGTCCTTCATATTCCCGCAATCAACCATGGATGAATGACGACTGTTTCGGCACTGGCGGCGGCAACGGTGATTGGCGTGCCTTCAATGATGTTTTGAGAACTACATTGCCGGCTGTATTGGCCTTCAAATATGCCGACAGAAATCACGGCGGCAGATGGGATCGCGGCTATAACAATGGTTATGCCGGCATGAATCCAATCGAGTTGATGCTCATGGAGCGCGCCATAAATGGTGACCGCTACGGTTATGGCCGCAACCCGCGAATGTTCAGCATGAACAATCAAGTTGATTACAGCCACGGCGGACCGGACGGATTGACGTATTTCAATTCGACTCCCACCTACGGTCAGTATATGGGTCCGCGCTCAGGCTTCGAACGCACCGTAGATGACGTTTTGCCGATTGCTCAGACTGTACTGCCGGCAATATTGGCATTCAAATACGCTGACCAAAACCGTGGCAATGTCCAGCAATATCGCCCTCGCCACAATGTACAACAGTATTATGGAGACCAGGGCAACTACCAAATGGCATACAACCGCGGTCGCCATGACTATCTGGCCCAGCAAAGAGCCGATCAGATTGCCTATAACAGACAAATGGCATATCAGCGCCGAATGCAAGGTTAGCCAATCGAATTTAGTTCGCTTGGAATACAAACAGTTTCGGCTGGTCTGGTTTGCGCGGGTTATTTAAAGCCCAAAGAACATGGTGCGGGACTCGGGGTCCGTACTGTCTTGAATTATTCTCAGATCCGTATCGAATGCCTGCTTGAGATTGTCCCGGGTGAGAACATCCGCGGGCTCACCGGCAAAAAGCTGAATTGACGGCGCTTTATGCGACTTTTTCAGACACAAAACCTGGTCGCAAACTTGGAAAATGAAGTTCAAGTCATGCAGGCAAGTGATTATTGTCATGCCCTTTGATTTGAGCTGCAGCAACAGTTGCATCAAGCTTTTCTGGTGTTTGAAATCCAGATGTGCCGTCGGTTCGTCCATCAGCAGTACTTCCGGCTCCTGCGCCAGCGACATGGCTATTGCCGCCCTCTGTCTTTCACCCCCGGAAATTTCTGATAACGGTTTGCCCCGCAATTCGGTCAATTCCGTAGCTTTTATAGCGTTCTCCAGAGCTGCTTTGTCATTTTGATCGCTGCGCCATTGCCACCATTTCTGGTGCGGATTTCTGCCCAGAGCGACCATGTCCTCAACAGTCAGGTCTCGTGAACTCAAGATGTCTTGCGGAACATAGGCTATCTTCCTTGCCAAAATTGGCAAGTCCAGTGTGGAAAGATCTTTTCCTTCCAGAAGAATCTTTCCTTTTATCGATGGAATCAGGCGAGCAATGGTTTTCAGCAAGGTAGATTTGCCTGCCCCGTTGCCTCCGGCAATTGCAGCCACGGAGCCGCGTTTCACTTTGAATGAAACATCCTCCACGACAGCCCTGGTGTTGAAACCAGCGGACAGGTCTTGCAGTTCGAGAACCCACTCGTCAGGCACTATGAGTTTTCTCCTCTTTCTTGGCTGCTCGTCGAAATCAGGTAGAGGAAGAACGGACCACCAAGCAGCGAAAGCAGCGTCCCCAGCGGTAATTCCTGACCCTGTCCGAGGGTGCGTGCGGACAGATCGGAGAGCATGACTAGCACTGCGCCTATTAATGCAGAGGCGATTATTTCGATACGCTCGTCGCGAACAAAAAGCATGCGAGCGAGATTGGGCGCGATCAAACCGACGAACGCAACCAGACCGGATGCAGAAACAGCTGCTCCGCACATAAGAACGGCTGTGGCAAGAAGCAGCCACTGCAAGCGGGAAACGTTCACTCCAAGGGCTTGCGCTGTTTCTTCACCAAGCGTGAGCATGCGAATTTGCTTGCTCAAAAGCAAGGTGGCAATGATACCGCCTGCGGTGTAAATTGAAAGAGTAGTCAGATCGCTCCAACCGCGGCCTGCAATGCCACCGGACAGCCAAAAGATGATTCCCTGCGCCTGGGGTGCACCTCCTGATTGAGTGATGATCAGCGTTATTAGCGAGCCACAAACCGCCGAAACCGCCACTCCGCCGAGAATCAAACGAGTAACGGAGAGACCGCCCGCTCTTCTCGCCATTTGCGCAACAAGAATGGCCGCCGCCAGCCCGCCTAAAAAGGCGGAGGCAGGCATGAAGCTGAAATCCAGACCAAGGATGATTGCCACTGCCACTGCCAGACCGGCGCCGCTTGAAACACCAGTGAGATAAGGATCGGCGAGAGGATTTCTCGACAAAGCTTGCAATATGTATCCGGAGACGGCCAGCGCCGCACCGACTGCGGTGGCAATCAAAGTGCGCGGCAAACGAATCTGTGTGAGAATGTCCGCGACACCTGGCGCTTGCAAATTGGCTGTGCCGCCCAAAAGGAGCTGCATCGCTTCTTTCGGGGCAATGAAAACGTCTCCAATGCACAGCGAAAGAAGCAAGCCGGCCAGAAGAGCGCCGGCCAAAACAACCAGCCTGAGCGTGATATTTGATCTGGAATCTGAAGTCGCGGTGCTTGTCATTGAGTCTTCTGTCGCGGCAGTCGATACAAAATTCTACCTCCTCCCGGTCCATGTAGGGGCGGCATATATGCGGGACGATGCTCGCTTTCCGCCGGCGCTCCCATCCGCATGCGGCTCCCCTACGCCGAACTGGAATGCGTGATAGTATTTAGCACTTCTGTTTACAGTGGCAGACATGGCAATTTATCTCGACAACAGTGCAACAACGCCGGTCAGGCGCGAAGTAATCGACGAGATGCTCCCGTACCTCGAGCATGATTTCGGCAACCCGTCCTCGATACATTCGCATGGAAGCAGGGCATCAGCGGGGGTGAAACTCTCGAGAGAGCGCGTCGCCGGGCTTTTAGGCTGCTCGCCTGCGGAGGTTTATTTCGCCCCCTGCGGGACTTATGCCAATAATGTAGCCATTCTTGGCCGCGCACGTTTTGTCGAGGCCAACGACGGCGGGCGTCACCTGATTACGACAGCGATCGAACATCCGTCCGTAATCGGACCATGCCAGTTCTTAGAATCGAAAGGATGGCGCGTTACTTATCTTGCCGTCGACAAGCAGGGCATTATTGATTTAGATCAATTGAAGAAGGCAATCAGCGAGCAAACTTCAATCATCTCAGTGATGTGGGCCAACAATGAAATCGGTTCTCTTCAACCGGTAAATGAGATTGCTGATATGGCGCAATCGCATGGCATCTTCTTTCATACCGATGCCGTCCAGGTTCCCGGCAAGATTCATATTGATGTAAGCAAGCACCTTTTCTCTGCGCTGTCTCTATCGGGACATAAGTTTTACGCGCCCAAGGGGATAGGCATTCTCTATTTGAAGCAGGGAGAAAATGTTATGCCTACTGCTTTCGGCGGCGGGCAGGAAATGGGAATCATGCCCGGTACTGAGTCAGTTCCCAATATCGTTGCCATTGGAAAAGCAGCAGAACTTGCAGGACAGGAGCTGCCGCATACTTCGGTGAAACTGAAGGAGATGCAGAAGATCCTCTTGGACACGCTCGTTTCAGTTGAAGGGTTGAAGATCACCGGGCCCACGGACTTGGAAAAGCGCTTACCCGGTCATGTTAGTTTGGCAATCACTGGACTAGAAGGGGAAGCGCTGGTAATGAAATGCGACCTTAAGGGCATCAGCGTTTCCAGCGGTTCTGCGTGTCATAAGGGCATCATCGAACCGTCATCGGTTTTGCGCGCCTTGCGACTTCCAGACAGCGAAGCGAGGGGGGCCTTGCGCATCTCCGCCGGGCGTTTCAACACTTTGGAGGAATGCGAGACGGCAGCTTC
>JAYRNY010000775.1:0-3785 GCA_041911975.1 bacterium
ACCGAGCGTGGTACCACATTCGGTTACAACAACCTGGTCGTGGACATGCGCTCTATCCCGATCATGCAGTCTTTCGGAGTGCCGGTAGTCTTCGATGCCACTCACAGTGTTCAACTTCCGGGCGGCGGGGGAACAGTATCGAGCGGGCAGCGCCAGTACGTGCCCACTTTGGCGAGAGCTGCTGTGGCAGCTGGCTGCGATGGCGTATTCATGGAATGCCATCCCAATCCGGATGAAGCAAAAAGTGATGGACCGAATCAAGTGCCCCTGACATGTGTCAGCGCTTTGATAGAACAGCTTCTGTCTGTGCACAAACTGGCAAAGAGTCTGAACGATCTGGAATTGCCGCAACAAGGGCAATGCACACCATTCGAATTTAGATCCGGTGCCGCCGTTCGATAAAATCATTTGCGATACAGACAAGTCAATTTGAATAGCCAGCCTTCCTCATCTCTGATCGGGAAGATCCTTGTGGCAGCCGCCCTCGTCTGCACTTTGATTTTTCCCTCTGCTCTGGCTGAGGAAGAGGAATCGGCCGAATTAACGGTCTCCGATATCGTCGACAAGGCCTTCACTGCCTATGGTGGCAAGGAAGCGCTCGAGCAGATTGATTATTTGTCAGTGGTCAATGGAAAGCAGATTTCGATTACGCCTGCAGGCCGCACGGAGCTTGGTTATCGACTGGCGCGCAAAAACGGTAAGTGGCGAATTGACCTGGAGCGCCTTGCTGAAAAACCGGCTCAACCGGCAGACGCCGAGAGGCCGGCGCCGGATGCCGAAAAAGAGACGGAAAAACCGGCAGCGGGAGCTTCTGCCGGAGGCGATGCGGGCGAGGCTGCACCTAAAGCGGAAGCGGATAAGCCTGCAGGCACTAAACCGGCGCAGCCCTCTGAAGTACTCGGCTTTGACGGGCAAAACGGCTGGCGTCTTTACGGCAAGGAAGCATCGATGCTTTCCGGAGACGAGTTGGACGCGTTGACCGAGAAGGTTTGCCGCCACCCGGGACTGCTCACCTACTGGCAGGAGCCGGATACAGAGTTGAAACTGGTCGGGCGCACGCTTTACAAACAGCTGCCTGTCTATACTCTCACTTTGACCGCAAAAGGTCGCACGCCGACGACCTTTTATGTAGACGAGAAAAACTTCCTCGTCGTCGCGCTTGCTTACGACATTGCTCTGGATGGTGGTAAAAGCGCCCACTACGCAATCGAATACTCGCAATACCGCCCCACCGGCGGCACTCTCGTTGCCTTCAAGCAAACGCAATTCAAGGATTCCGTAAAGGAATCGGAAATTCTTGTGACCAGCGCATCGGTCGGTCAGGCAATAGAAGATTCGCTCTTTGACAGGCCGAAACAAAGCGGGCGTTTTCGCCTGGGGCGCAGCCTTACTGTTCCATTCGAGTACGCGGACAATGAGATCGTCGTCAAATGCCGGGTCAACAACAGCGAAGACCTCGACTTTCTGTTCGACACCGGCGCCTCGGACACCATCATCGACAGGCGTGTGGCAGCGCAGAATTTTCTTGCTAAACAAGACAAATTCGATATCGCCGCTTACAGCGGCATGGTGCAGGCTAACCGATCCGAGCTCAAGCGCTTTGAAATAGGTTCTCTTGTTTTGAACGACGTGCCTGTACGAGTGCTCGACATGAATGCACAGTCAAGGCAGATGGGGCGCCAGATTGCCGGGATTATCGGCACTAATATCATCAGTCAGTTTCTCGTCACCATCGATTACAGCAAGCCCAATATTGTGTTTGAGGATATGGAGACAGCCGCTCGTCCTCTAAAAGCGACTAATGTTCCATTTACTGTCCGCCAGCTTCCTTATATCAAGGTTTCGCTCAACGGGCGTGATGAGCAGCTCTTGCTTGTCGATACCGGTGCCGCTTTCAATCATTTGCCAACTTCCGTCGCCCAGAGGCATGTACAGGGCGATCCGGCCGCTGTGCGCCACGTTACCGAAGCGACCGGACTGGATGGCAGACCGGTCCAGCTCGGGCGTGTAGTCATTGATGCCGTAAATCTTGGCGGACTTTCCAAACGAAGCGTTCCTTTCACTTATCCAATTCAAGCGGAAAGGCGTAGCGCTCCTAAAAGGCCGACGCCAGACGCGAAGGAGAGAGCAGGATTCTTCCAGGATTCTAATTTCGGAATTCTCGGCAATCCATTTTGGGAAAACTTCATCGTTACTGTAGATTACCGGTTTCAGCGCTTGCTTTTGCAGTTCAACCCAGTCTACAAGTTGAGAAGCGACATGGATGATGCGCTTTCGCGTGGTGACTCCATGCTGGTCGCGCATAGAGATTACCGGCAGGCGGAAGTGTTTTACCAAAAGGCATTGCTTTTGGCGGATGGTGCTAGAGATGTGAAGATGCAGGGCCGTCTTCTCGGGCGTCTGGGCAATTTGCGCCGCATTATGGCTAAGGATTTGAACCGCCCCGAGCATGCTAAGGCTGCCTATCAGTATTTTGTGCGCGCCCAAGAACTGGCAAAGAAGTCCGGCGCTCGCGATGTGGAAGGGCGCATTCTTGCTGACTGGAGCCTGCTTTACAGTGACAATGGGCAAAAGGCAATTGCCAAACAAGCAATCGATCGAGCCCTCGTGCTTGCTCCTCAAGACGCCAATGTGAACGTAGACTGCGCCGTGCACCTCTATCGCGCCAAGCTATTCCCGGAAATGCAGCGCTATGTGGAAAAGGCGCTTTTTCTCGAGCCTTCAAACTGGTCGGCTTTGTGGTATCAAGTCAAACTGAGCGAGAATTTTCATGACATACCACGGGTGGTGGCAACACTGAAAGAAATTCTGCGCTTCTATCCATGGTCGAAAGTTGCTCAGGAAAAGCTGGCAACTGTAAAAGCCAGCATGAATCTGCCTACAGTCACACCGGCGCAGCCGGAGTCGATAGCTCCCAGTTCGACTGCCAATCCAGGTACAAATCCAGGCAATCCTTATATTCCTAATTACTCTTTGCCCAGAGTGCCTTCCGTGACTCCGACGCCTGCCGGAAAAGACGTTCCCACCATTACTCCCTGGGGGCAAGGTGGCCGCGGGCAGCCGAACGTGCCGATGATTACGCCGATGAACCGGCCTGTAGGTCCTGGCGCTGCAGGTGGAGCTAGGCCGGTGCCTATGATCGTTCCTACCAACTCAAAAGAAAAAGTACGCTAGCTATTGAGCCTTCTGGCTCGCGGCTTGTCGGACTGCACCGGAGAGATTGGTGAATTTGGGCGTAAACCAGTATTTGCGCATTTCCCTGTAGGCTGTGTCATAGTCGTAGCCATCGCGTTTGACGCGCCAGATGCCGATCATGCAGCCGGTGCGATCGGAGCCGTGTGCGCAGTGCACGAAGACTGCCTGCTTCGATGCCGGTGCAGCTTCAACCTTTTGACTTTCTTTGGCGACTTCTGCCGCCTCAGCCTTAACGATTTTGTCTTTCTGTCCAGATTCTGCAACTTGACCTGATTTGCCCTTGGCGTGATCGATTTCCTCTAGCAATCGTTTGATCTGTCTTTCCGTTGGCGCTTTGGAATTCATCGGCATGCTTATGTAGCGCATGCCCAAATCTTTAGCTGCTTCCTTTTCGTTGAAGGACATCTCGCCCGGATTGCGCAGGTCGAATATGGTTGTAATTCCCATTTCTTTGATCCTTTTCAATCCTTCTTTTGTGGGCTCGCCGCCCCGGTAGAGAAAGGGGTGAACTTGATGGAAGTTAGGCAGGTCTTCCTTGGCTTTTACTGCTTTGCTCACTAAGGCGGCATCTGCCGGCTTGGCAGTGGCTG
>JAYRNY010000776.1:0-1633 GCA_041911975.1 bacterium
CATGTTTGAGCGCCTTACACGCTTCCAGAGTAATATCGACCGATGACTGAATGTCCAGCATTCGGTGCTCTCTGAGAACATCCGATAATGAGCGGCCATCGACATAATCCATCACCAGATATGCCAGACCACCCTGTGTAACATCGAATTCGAGCACCTTCACTATGTTCGGATGATCGAGCCTCGCTGCTGCCCGCGCCTCTTGCTTAAATCGCAGAATATTGCGATCGCTAGCCGCCAATTCTGGAAGCAAAACTTTAACGGCCACCGAACGCTTTAATTGGGAATCAAAGCCTTTATAAACCGAACTCATTCCGCCGCTGCCGATCAGCTCAGAGATCTTTATGCGCTCTGCAATGATCGTCCCGCACAAATGATCGAAAGTCGGCTCCTTGTGTGCTCTCGCCTGTGCAGCCTGCTCTTCGGCTGGCAAAGTTATTGTCGGCTCCTCTGCGACCTTTACTTCCGACTGATTGTCATTTGTCTTGCTCATTGCCCGTTTTTATCTGCTAGTCCCTTTTGTTTCTTTCCTTACGCACCCGCTCTTGCTCCGCGGCTTTCTGCTTGATATCGGCAGCGTCCGCCTCCATAGCCTCCGCTTCAGATAATCTACCCGTACTCCTCATTATTTGAGCGGCTTACGTCAAATATTGCCGCCACACTCCGAGCACCATTTATAAGTAGCATCAGAAAAATCGAAAGCCATTCACGTTATCCTCCGGCGGATTCAATCGTAAACCAAATTCTGCTGCCTCTTTCCCCAGGTAAATCGCAGACTCCTATTTCTCCTCCATGCGCCTCAATAATCATTTTGCATACTGCCAGTGCCAGACCACCATTTTGATTGAGAGAACTCGATTCTTGCTCGTAGGGGTCGAAAATCTTATTGCGCACAGATTCAGCTATCTCAAAGCCCGGATTGGAAACGGAGAAACGAGCCAAGTTATTATCCTTTTCAGCACTCACGGCAATCAGACTTCCATCTGGGGACGTTCTAATTGAATTGGACAATAGTTTGGAAAACACTTGCTGCAATTGTTGTGAGTCGGCAAGTATCGTGAAGTCTCGATCAGGCACTTCGAATTTGATGTCTCTTTTTTCCGCCTTCACTACAGCCAATTCCAAAACCTTCTCTATCAATTTACTGGAGCTGAGCGCAGTTTTATTTAACTCGACTCGGCCTTCCCCCAGCTTCTGGTAATCAAGCAAGTCATTGATAAATCCGATCAGTGAATCGACTGTTTTCTTGTCCTCCTCTACTTCTCTTCTTGCGGCCGCCGGCAAATCTTCAAAACCGCCTGTAATAATTTCCAGCGTAATTCCAAGCGACGTGAGCGGACTACGCAGGTCATGGCTGATCATGTCGACAAAGCCTTTCTTCATGCGTGCCAGCTCTTCTTCCTCGGTTACATCTCTGACCACGCAGAACAGTTTCTCCTGCATCGGCGACCAGAAAGTCGACCAATTAGTATCGATGACAAAATTACCAGAGCGTCTGAGTTTGAGCATAAAACTTTGCGCTTCCTGCGAAATTATTGTTTTGCGAATGAACTCATCTGCAATCAGAGAATATTAGGGCGTCGTGATTTCATTCAGCCGCATTCCAATAAATTCATCTTTCGGAAGTCCCAGG
>JAYRNY010000777.1:0-2216 GCA_041911975.1 bacterium
ATATCCGAGGATGCCGAAATTGTACTGATAAAACCAGTATGCAAGCGGGATCATAATCAGAGATACGCATACGGATTGCAGCAGACCCGATATGCAAGTGGCCGTAACAAATTCGAATGTCTTGACCGGGGCCACAAAGATATTGATGAAGTTGCGCGACCAGACGTCCTCCAGAAATGAAACGCTTACCGCTTGTTGAGCGCGATAGAGCACGTTCCACATGATTACTGCACCGATCAAAAATGTGAAAACAGAGGGCACTGCACCGTTCACTTTCAACATATACATGGTCAGAAAGCCCCAGACCAGAAGGTCCATCACAGGCCAGAAGACGATGTCCAGAATTCGAAAAGTGCTTCTGGAATAGCAGTAGTAGTAGCGGAGCAACAGCCCCTTAATTCTGGCTATGCTCAATTCTTTTCTTCAGCCTCCACCAGATCGCCACCACGAGCGATGCGAATGAAAACATCCTCCAGAGACTTCTGCTTGAACTGTTCCAAAATCTGTTTCGGCGATCCTTCTGCGCGCACCTTGCCGTGTTGCATGAAGACTACACGATTGCAGATCTCCTGCACGTCTTTCATATTGTGCGAAGTGTACAGAACGGTCATATTCTTCTCTTTCTGAATTTTGACGATCAGCTTCCTGACCTTGTCCGCAATATCAGGATCGAGGCTGGCAGTCGGCTCGTCCAGCATCAACATCTCAGGATCATTGAGCAATGCCTTGCAGAGATTGAGGCGCGTGGACTCGCCCGATGAGAGCTTTCCTGTCAACGATCCCGCCAAATGAGAGATTTCGAACATGGTGAGCAACTCATCAATTTTATCCTTCGGCTTTTTTAACTGGTAGAGCGCCGCAAAAACATTCAAGTTCTCGCGCACCTTCAAATTATCCGGCAGCCATATATAAGCCGAAGAAAAATTGCAACGCTGCAATATCTCAACGCGATTCTTTTCAATTGGCATGCCGAAAATGTTTACCGTTCCGGAAGTGGGCGTGACCAGCCCCAGCAATATCTGAATCGCAGTAGTTTTTCCGGCGCCATTTGGTCCCAGAAGACCGACCACTTCACCCTTATTGGCAGTGAAAGAGACATCCTCGACAGCCACTTTAGTGCCGTATTCTTTGCGCAGATTTTTTACTTCCAGGACTAGCTCAGACATAAAGGTCAAGATAACATAAGCTAGGTACCATAAGGTAGATGCTCAAAGTGGCTGAGAGAAAGCAAGTTGGCTCGATATTTCGCAGGTGCTGGTCTCTTTTGCAGGCTTCCACGAGTGCCTCGCGAAACATCAGATCTCGAAGCATATCCAGAGTACTACTATCGTGCACGCTACTGGCTATGACTTCCGGGTTGGGGGCAAGCATCGCATCTGCGGAAGAAGCCAAAGACAAACCTCTCATCACAGAGACAGAAGTGCGGGCGCTGCCAGGATCACTCGACTCGATTCCCATGTTCAACAGCAATAGTCCGGAAATCGTGAGAACCACCGGCGTGCTCCTGTCTCTTCTACCGAAGGATGGCAAGAAACATCCCGAAGCTCATCTCGACTATCCCCTTAAGGGACGTTTCCGGGTTTTCACACATCATATAAATAATCGAACCAAACAAGAGGACAATCGCGTACTTTACCTGTGTCTTTTGGCGTACAATCCGGACAACAGCACCGCCACGGTGCGAACTGTCAAAGCAGCAAGCTATGTCAGCCAGCCGGACGCTCCGTTCATCAAGTTGCCGCAAATTTCAAACAACAATGACGGGCTGGTTTATGCCGGACCAGGCGACAGGATTACCAACGATTTTTTGCGCGAAGACAGCCAGACGGGCTGGCCGCAAAAGGTCTCCGTGCCTGCAAAAGGTTATGCAATTATCTACGCTCTTCCTGTTCAAGTTCGAGGTCTTACTTCGCAAAACAATGGCCGCAGCACTCTTATCGAATTGTCTTGTAACCGCAAGATCTACTTGTGCGAAGTTGCCGATCTTATCAAGACGGAAGGCAATAGCAGCGTCGATCCTCCTTCTTTGGAGAGATTCGTTGAAATTGCAGAGACTGATGATCTGTCGGAAGAACGGGACAAGACACCGAGTGTGCCCAATGCAAAAGGTCCGCTCATTTACGGCCGTGTCGCCGGGCTACAAATTGGCAGTAAATGGACAGGCACCGCCACTGATGGCGAGAAAAACATCACCAGGCTGACGATTCCATCTCCAG
>JAYRNY010000778.1:0-2735 GCA_041911975.1 bacterium
GAAAATTATGTCCTTACAATTCGCCGCACGCCACCATCAGGAGTATCACAAAAGCACAGCACTCGCTATACAGACGCATGCGATACGCCTCCGCCAAGCTTGAAAACTCTTGATTGAGCCCGGGAATTCTGCCAGAACCGGCAGGCTTGCGCAGCCATTCTTGCAAAACAGCGCCTGAAGCTTGCTCATATCTCACGCTGATCATGAATGCGCAAAGGCACGGGGAACAAAAACTATAAGGATAGGCAACCACGACGAAGCAAAAGCGAACGAATTTTAGTTGTCCCGCACCCGGCAAGACTTGACTATGCCGAGCAAAGTCGGCACAGAGCCGTCGTAGAACTTACCGCCGTTGCGCCCCGTGAAAATCAGAAAACCGCTCTTGACTCGACCTACGTAAAAGAAACCTTTCAGCGATGTTCCGTCCGCAACCAAACCTGAAAATGTGGCGTTCTCATAAGCCCTGCCGTCTATGATAACCGCCTCGCCGGCTTGCTCTTGGAAGTTCTTGAGATTGGTTTTGCCCGGCTTGAGCATGATCTCCAGAACACCTTTGTTGGACGGAACCGTCTGGTAGTCGTCATTGGGCCCGATGGGAACGATGAAACACAACACTCCCGGCTGAGTGTCGTCGGCGTTCTTTGGACCGCTGAAAGAGTATTCGAGCTTGCCGTCCTGATCTCGCCTTCTTAGAATAAATCCTTTCGGCAAATCGACTTCAATAGTGTCGCTCTTGAATTTGAGAACCTGTGGGTTCTCAGTAAGCTCGACAATCACCCCTTTTTGCGAATCATGATTTTGATCGGCGGCAGGCTTATTGACTGCCGGAGTCAATGGAGTCGACGGCAACGCCGGTTCTTCACCACTTCCTGCAAAAGTCGAAAGGGAATGAGGTGGGTCGGCGATAGCTATTAACGGCAGAACGGCAAAACTGGCGCATGCCAGAAACGTGCGAAAAGCCAGGCGAAAACTCCTCATTACTACCTCTGGGAGCAAACCCGCACATTGTCTACCGGTCGCACATTAACTTCAATGGGCAAACGTTGTCGATTGTGTTTTTTTGATATCAAATGCGGCACCAATCTCAAAAGCCGGGGTCAAACGTCCCCCGACGTCCGATCCCGGTTTTGAATTTTGTTGCGCACGGCCTAAGTACAGACTGGACCCACAATATCAAAACCAGCGTTATGGCAGCGTGATCGTCGGGCTGGGAAGCATTCAATAGTCACTATATTCTATCGTATTAGAGCATCAAAAACGTAAGGGCGCAGGGGTTTGCAGAGCAAACCCGCAAGCCTCTTACGAATTTGTCGTCATCAGTCGACAGGCTTTATGCGATCGCTCTTCGGGAATGTGCTCCAGTCGTATCGGCTGAAGGCGCACGCGCAGGCTGATTTGACCACTTCCACGGTGCAATCGGACAAGCGCCCAACCAGACCGGCAGTAGTCTTCGCCACGCATTCGTCCGTCATCACGCCGACAACTCGAAACAACTCCATCGGCAATCCATGCTCGCGGCAATGGTCGACCAGTTCTTTCGAACCGTCTAGATTCGCCTTCTTGACCAGATGCCGCTTGGCGTATCCGGACAAGAGTTCGAGCAAGTCCGCGTCAGTCTCGCCAGCACACTCGAGGTCGAATTCGACAACGATGATGTGCCAGCCCTGCGCCATTGCATCGGCAGCTTCCCGCTTCACGCCGCGCATGGCGGAGCGAGCCAGAGGGAAGCCTGGCGATTGCATGTCGACAATGACCAGGGTGCCCAATGAAGGCACCGCAGGTAATGGCATTGTCATCATCGTGTCTTCTCCTTGCTTGTCCCGAAAAGTAACGCCGGGTGGCGAAAACCAGACGTTTCCGCCTGTTTCGCGCCACCCGAGCGCCTCTCTCACTAACTCCTCGAGACCCTTGTGTTTGCCGACAGGAAAGACCGCTCGACAAGCGTCATTGGCAACACTGCAGATGCAAATGTCGCTCAGTCAGGCGCTATCTTCAGCGCTGCTACAGCCCGCTTATGCAAGCGAACGTTAAGCGCCCTTCCTCTCGACGACGGACTGCAGCTTGGCGAGCACCTGGTGGTGATTCGCGCCGGCAGCAATCTTCCCTTCCATGCGGCGGGATCCGCCTGCATTGGTCGGATTCGCCCAGGCGATGCCGGGGACCGATTCGAGCGCGGCACGAATGCCGCCGTTGCCTTTGAAATCGCCGCCACTGACGCCGGTCACGACGACAGAAACAGCGAGAGATGCGTCATCGTTCTTGGTCACCGTGGCGGTGATTTTGGAACTCTTGATGACGTGAGGGGTATCACCGACGTTGACGAAGGTCACCGGGACGGGAGCCTTTGCCAACTGCGGAAGCCTCGTGGCCGCGGGGCGCTCTGCCTGCTTTCGAGAAGTGACGGCGGGAGCGACAGCGGCAGGAACATCGAGACAATCCGTGGTGAAATCGACCAGGTTCTTGGTGGCGAACCATCCAGCCAGAGCCAGAACGCCAGTGCCGACCCAGCGAGCAGCGTCGGGCAGAGCGTAGTGGAAGTACTGAGCTACCGGCTCGGCAGCGAAGTAGGCGATGGCGCCGACCACAACAGCGGCAAGAAACCTCACGAAGTAGGTTTCGATTTTGGCCTGAGTGCAAGACTTCATAGTTTCTCCTCTTCAGAGACTTGATTGAACACGTTGCCGGACCACCCCTTCACCACGACGTTGCGGCGGGAGATGTGTCCGAGTGATTAC
>JAYRNY010000779.1:0-6817 GCA_041911975.1 bacterium
TCCGGAGGGTAAGGTTGCCGAATACTGCAGAGCTTCTTTGAACGTGCTTGTTCCGGCGCCTGTAAAACCAGTTCAGGCAAAGGAAAACGTAAGCGCTCCGCCTAAGGTTGAAAAGATTCAGCAGCCCAGCTCGCAGCAGCCAGTAATTTATGCGTATCTAGATGGAAGCCCCGCCAGCGACAGGGCGGTTCCGATTCTTGCAGATCTTCAGACGCAGTTTGGCGACAAAATGAACTTCGTAAGAGGTCACAAGGGTGGTGACGCAAATAGTGGTTTGCTCACCCAGAACAGGGTTACGGAATGTCCGACTATCATGCTATTCGATAATCAAGGAAGAATGATAAAGAAGTTCGAGAAAATGTTTTCAGAGGAACTACTGCGCAAGGAAGTCGTGGCGCTGGTGCCTACGACTAATATGACCCGCCATATCGCCACTGAAGACAAAGCGCTAGCGATGTCGAGAAAAGCTATTGTAGACGAGTACAACGCCCGTGTTTCCGCCGGCCGAAGGCAACTCGAAGAAGAAATCAAAATGGCAAGACGCGAGATTGAAAACGAAATGGCCGGTCGTGACACGACGCTCTCCTACAGTGACAACTCCACTAGGAATTCAATCGAGACGCGCGCTCTCGACCGGACAAGCAAAATGAAAGAAGAGTTCCTCAAGCGAAAAAGAGAATGGTACGAACACGCCAGGCATCGCCTGCAGGGCCTAGGAATCAAAGACTACGCAAGTGAGCTCGTTTCCCCGGTGGACGGAGCCGACTAAAGATGTCCGATAGCAATAAAGGTGGTCGCATCGCTGTTCTTCTTTCCGGAGCTACTCTTCTATCGTCAATATTTGCGCCCTCCAGTTTGGCTGAGGAAGACTATCTGCGTCAGGGTATAGCGGCATATCAGCAAGGCAAATACACGGATGCGGTCGGATACTTTGGCGCTGCCAAAGGAACGCAATCAGAAAATCCATTGCTGCACTACTACATGGGCAACACGCTTATCAAACTGAGAGCTCCGGCGGATGCCTTGCGTGAGTACAAGCTGGCACGTGATTTGAGCCCTGGATCGCAGATGTCCAAACTTTGCGATGCAGCAATCGCATCATTGGAGGCTGCGGCAGCTCCTGCTCAGCCGAAGGTGTTTCAAACAAAGCCAGCTGAACAGCCGTGGAGAATGCCGCAGGTCGTTTGTTATATGTGTACTTGCCAGATGTGTGCAGACGTCGAACGACTGGTGAATCAACTCTACGCTCAGACCAAAAATAATCTGATCTTTTTGTTTGTGGAAAAAGGCGCAAGCGATAGCATGTCGCAGAGTTTGGTCAAGAAGTACGATTTTAATGCCCATCCGACGGTCCTGTTCATCAATGAATACGGAGTATTGACTAAGCGCTTCAGTGGATTTGTGAATACCCAACAATTGCAAAAGGAAGTTAGTATCTTCGCAGAATCAGCCGTACCACCGAAGCCGACGAATAAGGATGAGCAAGACCTGGCTGACTATCGAAGAGCACAAATGAATGATCTCTATGTGCTAGTTTGCCAGGAGGAAACCAGGGCTCGTACTGAGAGAATGCGCATTGACCAGGATGCAAAACAGCAGGTGGCGGCACTTCCCCGTCCGACCCGCCGAACGGCCGCTTATGCAAACGAAGAATACGATACGCAAGTAACAAAAATCGAAGAAGACGCGCAAAAGCACAGAGACGATGTGACAGTGGCAGCGGCAAAAAGGAAGATGGAGTTGTATTTGGCTGCTCAAAGCAATATAGAAAAAGAAAAGACACGTTTGAAGCATCTTTCTGAGATAAGTAAAAAGCGCGGACAAAGGACGCCACAAGGAAGGTAAGCGCTGCAGGGGCTGCTGAAAATCCGCCCGAGGGCGCATGCACCTCCCCTACGAGCGGTTTCAGCGAACTTTTCCGTCCGGCATTTCTGACAGTGAGTCGACTTTGTAGTTGAACGTGTATTTGACGTCCAGGCAATCTGCACTGAAATCTTGCGGCAAGTCTTTGAATGGAGCGCAGGCGGTAATGGCGCTCATGGCTGCTTCGTCGCTATCGGGATTGCCGGAGGAGCGCAGCAGTTTGATTGATTTCAGCTTGCCGTCCTTTGTGATGCGGAACAAAATCTCGGCTACGCGCGGATCGCTTGTGGGTGGTGACCAGGCACGTTTGATGCGTTTGTGCAGCAATTTCAAGTAATCCTGCAGAGACGATGGTGCGCCTTTTCCGCCTGTGCTGCGACCGCCCGCTTGATAAACTTCAAGACCTTTGTCGCCCTCATTGTCGACAACTTCGTGAAGCTCGACCGGTGAAGACTCCTCCATGAACATAGATTCGCTTGCCGAGCGCGTTTGCTCTGATCTGACACCCGGACTTTGATTGAACTGGCGCGCCGTTGTTTGAAAAGCCTGAACGCTCTTCCAGCCGGTGGGGAGCTTCACCTCTGAGATCATGCGCGCCCGGGTATCGGCCTTCTGCTGTCTTGTCGGCAGGTTTGGATCTTGTGAATTGACTGGTGTGTCAATTTGAGCGCCTTTGAGAACCATCTGAGTGGGTGCTGTGGTCTGTCTTTGTGGTGCCACTGCCTGTAGTGCGCGCTTCCCTGATTCTTCCGTCTTGCGACTGTTGCGTTCGGCCGCTCGGCTGTCGGGTTGCACTACGGGCGGCGTCATTGCTACTTTATCTGTGCTGCCGCTGCGCCGTCTCTGGCTGTCCTTTTCCTGCGTACTGGCGACAAGTTCGTTGTTGTCTTTGAAGTCGGCAAATGAAGTCAGTTCGATATCGATGAATTGCCTCTGCGTCACCAGCGGCGGAGGCATCTTGAATCCATTTAAAATAAACCAGGCGAAGAAAAGCAGTGAAACGCAAAGATATGTCGTGGAAAATGCCCTGGCCAGCCGTCCTTCCTGGGAGGCGCCAATGCGGGAGGCGGCAAATGCATGTTTTGGTATGTGTTTTCTGTTTGTCGAAAGCGCCCAGAGTGCTATGGCAGCCAGAGTGATGCACCATGGTAAGGAATGCTGAGCGGCGCCGTGATAAATCAGCATCGCTATCCAGGTGACAGAAGTAGCAGTGGTGAGCAGGTTGGCCGGCAGCGTAGAGTGCGCCTGCTGATCTTTTGCCACTACTAAAGGCGCGCTGGCGATGGGCTCCAAAAGCTGAAAGCTGCTATCGGAATCCACTTGCTGGGAATCCGCAGGTGCGGGGTTTTCTTGTACCGAATCGGCAGGAACTGGGTCTTCTTTTACTGCGGATTCTAGGTGCGCGGAATTCTCGACCTGAACTTCCGGCTTTTCACCGGAGAGAATCTGGTCTGGGCTTGCATTCGTAGAGCCTGGTTTTTCCGATTTATCTGACAAAATAGAAGTCTTTTTTTCTACATTTCAAGCGCTCTAAATCGTAACACGTGGCGGCTGAACGACCCTTTTTATGAGAAAGAAGAGAGCTTGCTGTCAAGAAGCAAGCTCTCAAACTACAGGTCTGAGATCTCAGGATGGTGCGTCGGCGGCTCGCCGACTCTGGGCGGCATGTAAGCCGCCCCTCTTACGCAAAGTAGCAGTTGTCGCTTGACTACTTGCCCATGGCGGCGAAGTAAACAGCGCAGGCGTGGTCGAGATATTCTCTTGACAGCCTGGGCTCTGTCTGCAGGAATGCGCAGAGGTTGACGACCTGGTCGACGATGTCGCGCGGGTGGCAGCAACGCATGTTGCGCTTGCCGCTTCTGTACTGAGATTCGATCAGGTAATTGACCGCTTCTTCGTTGTACGGCACGCCGGTGCGCTGGCAATACTGCAAGAAGATCCACTTGAATTCGTCTTCTGTTGGGTTGGTGATGTTGATCTTGTACGGAATCCGTCTCAAGAACGCTTCGTCAACCAGGTCGGCAGGGTTCAAGTTTGTCGAGAACACGATCAACTGTTCGAACGGCACTTCCAGTTTTTTACCGGTGTGCAAGCTCAAGTAGTCGACGCGTTTTTCCAGAGGGACGATCCAGCGGTTGAGGAGTGACTTGTGGTCGATTCTTTGTCTGCCAAAGTCGTCGATAAGAAGGAGTCCGCAATTGGACTTCAGCTGGATGGGCGCTTCGTAGAGCTTGGTACCATAGTCGAATTGCAGTTCCAGCATGTCAATCGTCAATTCACCGCCGACCACTACGCAAGGACGCTGGATGCGGACCCAGCGGTGGTCATAGTCTCTGGGGTAGTTGGCAGCGGAGACCTGCTGGTGGTTGTGCGAGTCATAGACCCGGATGATTTGTCCGTCGATTTCAACAGCGTAAGGGATGAAAATGTGCCCTTTGAAGCTGCGCACAATCCGCTCGGCGATTGATGTTTTGCCGTTGCCGGCTTCACCGAAAAGGAACATCCCGCGTCCGGAGTTGATAGCCGGACCGACCGAGTTGATGGTGCGGCGGTTGACCATGATGTCCGAGAATGCCACTTCCAGATCGCGTGGCGTTACTGATTCGCGGCGGATGGTCTGATATTTGAGGGAGTCGACGTAGCGCGACCACGGTACCGGGCAGGCACCGTTGTATGCGTTGTGGTCGAAATATGAACGCGCTCTGTCGCGTCCTTTTTCAGTCGGGGTGTATTCGTAGTCGGCCAAGCCGCCTGCACTGCGGACCTCAATCAAGAGCTGGCGCTTCAAGACTTCGAGAATTTCTTCGATAATCTTGAAGGGAAGCATAGTTCTTGCGGCAATTTCACGACCCATCGCGAAGTTGACCAGATAGATGTCTTTGAGGATAAGCTCTTCCAAGAAGCCCTCTTTCAAGCCGGTTTCGGCAATTGAAGACGGATATGGAGGAACGAATTCCTGCTGTTGTTGGGTTCCTGTCTTGACCTGTTGAACCATATTTCCTCGCTTTTTCCCTGCCTTGCTGGCTCTTTATACTAAGACGCTCACCTAAAATGCGATTTGTCCGCTTGTTGAGCGGGGGCTACATATACACTTTACAGCTATATAGCCATAAACGTAAGCACCTCAACTAATTGCGCGTTGCATTTGAATTGCGTTGTGCACTTGTCAGGGTGCTTTCAAGCACCAATTCGTGTATTTTATCGCCGATCTCGCCAAGTTTGTTGCCTTCGTGCTCTGATTCCTCCATGTAACTGAAACGATCCAGGTAATAAGTTTCCACAAAATTATCGACCAGGTTGGGCAGCTCCGTGCGCAGGGACTGGGGAAATGCCGGGCTCTCCGCCGCTACCGTTCGCACTAGAGTGGCGACATCGGTGGGAGTATCGCTGGCAGTCTTTGAAACAGCTACTTTCTCCAGGTCCTTGAGCAGGCGCAAGTAAAGCGCCGTCGAAGGCTTCATGTTCTTCACTACTTCGGCGGCTTGCTTCTGTGCAAGGAAGTAGGCATGCGCCTTCTTCAACATCTCGTAAAGCAGAAATGCGCCCACGGCCACCAAAATTGCAATTAAATACGGGTTGGAAGAAAGCTTCTTGGCCCAGCCCCACGGGGTGGTCGGTTCTTTGGGCGCTCCGGGTAATGTCGGCGGCGGTGCCTCGGACTGGTGGGTCTGCTTCAAGATCATGCGTCCGCCCTGCGCATCTTGAAACGGCTGAATAGGTAATGTGCCGTTTGGCGTGGAGTCGACAGGCACCCAACCATGCGTGGGAATAAAGACCTCCGCCCAGGCGTGCTCGTGCTTCTTGCGCACCAGGCTGGCGTCTGATTTGGGGTCTTTGTCGCCCGGCATGTAGCCGAAAACCACTCTCGATGGAATGCCCTGGCATCTCAATAAGACAGCCTCCGCCGAGGCAAACATGGAGCAGCTGCCGCTGCGCGTCGTCAAAAGGAAGTTGGCAACCGAGTCGACATCCGCGTCCAGGTCATTGTTGTCGTTTAGATAACTGCATTTTGCCTTCAAATAATTGGAGATTCTTTCCGCCTGCACGAACCAATTGCCGTCTTTCTGACAGATTTCTTTGGCCAATAGCTTTACTTGCGGGTCGTAATCTTTCGGCAATTGCAAAAAGCGAGCCGATGCTTCCCGAATACCAGCCAGTTGGCTCTCATTGGGCATGATGGCAGTGCGCAAATCTTCCAGGTCTGCAGAAGGCACCATGGAGACGGCCGTGTAGAAAGTGCCCGGCTTCAAGTTGTGCTTGGCCTCGAGAGAGCCGTCGGTGGCAACTCGCAATTGGTCGGGGAAATGGACTATCTGCGGGATCCAGCCGCAGGGTATAGTCAGATCCATTGTCGACTTCACTTCGATTCTCTGCTCAACTTCCGATCCGCGGAAATTGGCCGGCAGGTGCAGCGAGCGGACCCCGGCTATCACATAAGCGTCTTCGTCCATCTTGGGAGCTTCGAACCACTGCTGGTTCTTGCTGTTCGTCCAGCGTTGCCCTTCGTAAGTGTCGAAGGCCATGCCTCTCAGATAGACCGGTCGATTGCTGGAAACGGACATGAGCACGACATCTTGCACTCTGGCATCGCGCTTTTCGGCTAGAGCCATTTGCGCTCTGGGACGCTCTGGTTTGGGCGGCGGACCGCTGCCATCTCCGGCAGTGCCGGTGCCGTCGCCGGTTGGAACTCCGTTCTCACCGTTGGCGCCGGGTTTGCCGCCGGGTGCGCTGCCAGGCTTGGTGCCTGGTTTGTAGCCGCTCAGTTTTTCTTTAGGATGGCGGCGATGACCGTCGTTTTCGCCTTCTTGGCCTTTGCCGCCTTTGCCGTTCTTGCCGCCATCTTACCAGTGGCAACCATCCTGATATTCGCATTTTTGACAGCGATGACCAGCCTCTTAAAATTGATGATATTCGCGAATTGCAGCGAGAATTATCCCTTTCACCCAATGAAGGA
>JAYRNY010000780.1:0-1883 GCA_041911975.1 bacterium
CATCATTGCTCGATCCGGGTATGGCACCGCCGGGCAAACACGTGATGTCCCTTTTTGTTCAATACGCGGCCTCCGATCTCGAAGGCGGCTGGAACGAAGAGAAAAAGGCGCAATTCCTGGATGTCGTTATCGACACGCTTGCGGAGCACGCGCCCAACCTCAAGAAGATTCTCATTCACAAGCACATCATGACTCCGTGGGATCTGGAACGTATGATCGGTCTGACCAGCGGACACATCTTCCACGGTGAGTTGGCCTTGCAACAGTTATTCTTCTTGCGCCCTTCACCGCAATGGTCGAATTACAGGACTCCCATCAAGAACATGTATATGTGCGGCAGTAGCACGCATCCAGGCGGCTGCATCACAGGCGCTCCCGGGCGCAATTCAGCACTGGCTATTTTAGAGGATAGACCATGACCAGCTATGACACGATAATTCTGGGTTCTTCCCCCAACGCATTGACCGCGGCTTGCTATCTGGCTCGCGGTGGGCAAAAGGTATTGGTGTTGGAGCCGACCGAACATGTGGGCGGTGCAGTAGCGACTGCTCAATTTGCCGATGGCTTCAAAGCCGACATAAGTCTGATGAGCGGCCGAATCGATGCCGAGATCGCCAAAGATTTGAAGCTTGCCGATCACGGTTTGGAGGTAATCGAACGCAGCACTCTGACAAGTTTGTTGCCCGGCGCAAAGAGTTTTACTTTGCCCGCCGATCGCGATGCCGCTGAGAAAGTAATCGCCGTTTTTTCCGCGAATGATGCGAAAAAGTACAAGCCATTCATGCAGCTAGCCGAACTGGCCGGTGGTTTCCTAAAGAGCGCGTACGATGTCACACCCCCACGCAATCATCCACCGTCCCAGGCAGATGTCGATCTGCTTTCGAAGTTGACAGGACAACTCAAGGGTTACGGGCGTCGCGAGATGACCGAAGTGATGCGACTGCTAGTTATGTCCGCTCGCGATCTTATGGATGAGTGGTTCACAAGTCCGGAGCTGAAAGGGCTGCTCGGTGCTACTGCAATTCGCGGTATCAATCAGGGACCGTTTGCGGGCAATTCGGCATTCACTCTCTTGCATCATCTCGCCCAGGGCGACGGATTTTTCCGTGCCACCGCGAGAGGTGGCGTCGGTGCGCTCTGTCAGGCTTTGGCTGCGGCTGCGAAATCGCATGGCGTTGAAGTTCGAACCATGTGTGGTTCGCTCAGCATAAACATTGCAGACGGCATCGCTACCGGTGCCAAAGCGGGAAGTGAATCAGTCGATGCGTCAGTCGTCATTTCCGACTACGATGCGCGGTATACATTCACGCATCTGGTACCCCCGCCGGAGTTGGAGCCTGAATTCAACCGGGCTGTGAAGAACCTTCGATACAGCGGAGCGGTGGCGCGTTTGAATTTTGCGCTGAAGGAGCTGCCTAAATTTACCGGGCTGACCAACGATGCACTTAGTGGAACACTAGTAGTGGCTCCCAGCGTCGCGTATCTGGAAAAGGCTTATGATGGCGGCAAGCGAGGTGATATCTCGAAACAGCCTTATCTGGAAGTGACTGTTCCCAGTTTGAGCGATTCAAGCCTTGCTCCGTCGGGTAAGCACGTTATGTCGGTCTGGCTGCAGTATACACCGTGCCACAGCACTGTAAAAGCCGATCAATTGCGCGAGTTGGTTGTTCAGCAGTTGAGCGATTTTTGCCCAAACATCAAGTCCATAATCGAGCATTCCCAGGTGACAACTCCTCGTGAATTCGAAGCGAAGTATCACTTAACGGAAGGCAATCTCTATGGAGGAGAGGTAAATCTCGCGCAAGCATTCTACTTGCGTCCACTGCCCGGATTCGCTCAATATGGCACTCCGATTGCACAGCTCTATCTGTGCGGCGCTGCTA
>JAYRNY010000781.1:0-4847 GCA_041911975.1 bacterium
CAGAACGCCGAGCGAGTCTTCATCGCGATAGACAGTCTTTGTTTCGCAATATCCGACAATTTGCGCGTTGGAATTGAGAATATGGACAAGCAGGGACGAACCTGAGCGCATGTGAGCAAACACAAATAAATACTTGAATGGCGGCCTGAGTGCTTTCAGCCACAGACTGTGCAGCTTGGGCATTCGCGGATTTGGATTCAACAGCATCGGGTTCGCAGTCATGACAAGCTGTATACTCTCATAGGAGGCTGAAGTTTGCGCTAAGGGTTGTTAATGGAAATTAAGTAGAGCTTGACGCGTAGCGAAAAACGTTTGAATTTAGAGCGAATTTTCGATGTTCGTGATTGGTTCATCTCCATGAATCACTGCCATAGAAAATAAACCTGCCACCTGCATTCTGACTTGGCAGTGCTAGCCTTTCTTGATTTCCCAGAAATCATCACCGAGGGCATTCCAGGGCAGTCTATGCTCATCGGGTTCGTCCGGATTGAAGCACTGGTTGACGAAGTAAATCATGCTGGCCGGCTTCTGCCAGACGTTAGCCAGTCCGTGCGCAACTCCGCGCGGGATGTAGAGCGCTTGAGCGCGGCCTGCTCCCAGGACGAAACGCATGGTCTTATTGTAAGTCGGTGAGTCTTTGCGTGCATCGAACAAACCGACCAGAACTCGGTCTGTCGGGATTACAAACCAGACGTCTTCCTGGTTGTAATGAAGGTGGAATGCTTTTATAGTGCCTGGAAGCATTTGCGAAAAGGTGCTCTGCTTCACTTTGAAATTGGGCAAAATCTGCAGATTGCCGCCGTCGTCGAGGCGGACAATTTCGGCAAGCGAGCCGCCGTCATCGACAAACATATTCAAGTTGATCAGCTGTACACCTTCAATTGGTGTTTTCTTCGTGTAGTCCTGGACTGACAGATCCGAAGCGTATTCTTTGCCAATGGCGTCTTTTGTGAGCGGTTTGAGCATGTCTTTCGATGAGATTGTGTTCATGTGTGTCGTGTCTGGCTGCTTGCGAGGCTGCAAAATCAAGCCCCACGGCAATTATTGGAATTACCGCTGCATAGAATAGCATGTAGAGCCGCAAAGCTCCACTGGCGCCGGTTAATAGCGGCGATTCAGTTAGAGGCAACCCATGCAATCAAGGACTTCCTGGCTGGGTTGCTGCGGTCGGTCAGACGGGCTGTTTTTTCAAATCCAGGTATGTTCTCAGCGATTCTCGCCAGGGCTGGAGTTCGCGCCCGATTGTGTTGACCGTCGTCGTTTTGTCGAGCACTGAATATTTGGGTCGAGTAGCCGGACGGGGCATATCTTTGGTCTCTATCGGAATGACTGTCACCGGCCGATTTATATTGCTGGCAGTGACTATTTCTTTGGCAAACTCATACCAGCTCGTCACACCGTCATCGCAGGCGTGGTATATGCCCCAGCGTCCGGTGACGATCAAGTCGGCAATTGTTTCAGACAGGCTCAGTGTGCAGGTCGGCGTGCCAATTTGGTCGCTCACCACTCTCAGGGTGTCTCTTTCTTGCGCCATCGAATGAATTGTGTCGACGAAGTTTCTGCCGTTTGGTCCGTAGAGCCAGCTGGTGCGCACTATGTAGAAACGCGTCAGATGGCGTTGTACGGCCTTTTCGCCTGCCAGCTTCGATTTTCCGTACACGGAAAGCGGGCGGGTTCTATCCCATGTTGTATACGGAGTGTTCTGCTCGCCGTCGAAAACGTAGTCCGAGCTGATATATAACATCGCAATATTGTGTCTGGCGCAGGCGACAGAAATGTTTTCCGTGCCGTAACCGTTGATCAAATAAGCCAGTCCGGGCTCGGACTCGGCCTGGTCGACTTTTGTATATGCAGCACAGTGAATGACGAGATCGGGATTTTCTTGCCCGATTTTCTCCAGCACCTGGCTGTAATGCGTGACGTCGAGTTTTTCTTTAGGCAGGTCAATAACCTGGTGATCTCTTGCTTCGAGGCAGGGCACGAGCGCTTGCCCGAGCATGCCACCGGCGCCGGTGACCAACAGTTTCATAATCTCTATCTAGCTCCGTTGTAGGTGTTTTTGTCTTATCCAACAGCAGGCGCAACGTTTGCCGGTTGGCCGATTGGCTGTGCCACTGCTGGCGGTGTAGCGTCGAAAGCGTCGTGTTTCGGTTGTTTGGTGACGGCTTTCATCCACTCCTGGTTGTCCAGATACCACTTGATTGTCGAATGGATGCCGGTTTCGAATGTGTATTCGGGTGTCCAGCCAAGCTCTTCTTGCAGCTTGGTCGAGTCGATTGCATAACGGCGGTCATGACCGAGCCGGTCGGCAACGTATTTGATGGATTCTTCACCTTTGCCCATCTCAGAGAGGATGAGTCTGGTGATTTGCATGTTGGTGCGCTCGTTGCTGCCGCCTACGTTGTAGACTTCGCCGGGCACTCCGCGGTGGAAAGCCAGGTCGATGGCTTTGCAGTGATCTTCCACATGGAGCCAGTCTCTTACGTTCAGCCCGTCACCGTATACGGGCACTTGCTTGCCTGCGAGCAAGTTCAAGATGAAGAAAGGAATCAGTTTTTCAGGATGTTGATACGGCCCGTAGTTGTTCGAGCAGCGTGTGATGATGGACGGGAATCCGTAGGTCTCGAAATAAGCGCGGCAGAGAAGATCGGCTCCGGCTTTGCTCGAAGAGTAGGGGCTGTTCGGTTGCAGGGGCGTAGTCTCTACGAAATAGCCTTCCGGTCCGAGTGTTCCATATACTTCGTCGGTAGAGACCTGCACGTAGCGAATGGAGAATTCTTTCTTGTTTTGCGCGGCATCAACTGCGGTGCGTCCGTAGCGGAATGCGGCATCGAGAAGGACCTGCGTGCCCAGCACGTTTGTTTTCACGAATACTTGCGGGTCGCTTATCGAGCGGTCTACGTGAGTTTCGGCTGCCAGATTGATGATGCCGTCAATGCGTCCGAAGCGGTTGCCGCTGACGATGTCGTCGACAATAGAGGCATCTTCGATGCGACCTCTGACGTACTTGTAGCGCGGGTTGCTCTCGATGTCGGCGAGGTTCTCGGGGTGACCGGCATAGGTGGCTGCATCCAGATTGATTACCGTGTAATTCGGATACGCCTTGAGCAAATGCCGAACCAGGTTGCTGCCGATGAAGCCCAACCCACCAGTGACAAGCAATTGCATAGCTCGCATGGACGATTCCCTCGCTTAGAAATGAAAGTTGATCTCCCTTGCTGCCAAAAAATGGGCAGCATTTGAACTGCAAATTGTCGCTTGACAGACGTATCTAGATCAACGTCCATCAAATAATCTTGCCTGGGCGTTGAATGAAAATTGAATAATTTATCAGTTAAACTACTTCGACTTTGCTGTCGTCGCCCAGCATCAGGCGGAAGGCTACAGGCTTGCTCTGGCTGCGTGTCAGTTCAACATTTACTCCAATTAAGCTGTCCTCGATGCGGCCATTGAAGTCGAGGATCTGGCATTTTTCCCGCAAGATCGAATGTTCTATTTCGGCATGGGAGACACGTGCTCCGTCACCGATTGAGGTGAAAGGACCGACATAGCTGTTTTCCAGGACGCAATCGTCGCCGATAACCGCCGGACCTCTGACCGTGCAGTTCTTCAAAATGCTGCCTTTGCCCACATGAACGCGTCCGGAAAGGCGCGAAGCATTGTCCAGATCGCCCAGCATGGAAACATCGGTCATTTCGTCGAGCACGACGCGATTGGCTTCCAGCATGTCGTCTTTCTTCCCTGTATCGAGCCACCAGCTGGTCAGCACGTGGCTGTCCACATGCTCGTTCTTCGTAATCATGCGCTGGATGGCGTCCGTAATTTCCAGCTCTCCGCGCTTCGATGGTTTGATCTCATCGATGGCTTCGTGAATTTTGGCAGTGAAAAGATAAACACCGACCAGCGCCAGATTGGACTTCGGCTTGGCCGGCTTTTCCTCTAGGCAGAGGATGCGGCCGTTGCCGTTCAATTCTGCAACGCCGAAGGAAGTCGGATTGGGAACTTCTTTGAGCAGGATCTGGGCGTCCGGCTTATTCTTCTTGAAACGCTCTACAAGAGGCGCCACGCCGTCTTTGATCAGGTTGTCGCCCAGGTACATAACGAAAGTATCGTCTTTCAGATAGTCTCTGGCAGTCTTGACCGCATGTGCCAGCCCGAGCGGCTGATCCTGAAGGATATACTTGATCTCGATACCCCAGCGCTCGCCGTCTCCAACGCACTGGCGGACTTCTTCTCCCGTCTCCGGGCTGATGATGATGCCTATCGACCTGATCCCCGCTTCAATCAGCGCTTCTACCGCGTAGAAGAGAATCGGCTTATTGGCCACGGGCAAAAGCTGTTTTGCCGCCGTGTGGGTTATGGGACGCATACGCGTGCCTTTTCCGCCGCTGAGAATAAGTCCTTTCATTCTATTTACCTGTTTTGGTCAAAAGGCGCCGCGTTTGCTGAACACGGCACCGAAAGTGGAGAACATGATTTTCCAGTCGAGCAAGTAGTTCCAATTGTCGCAATACCACTTATCAGCCTCGACTTTGACGTCATCCGGCAATTCGTCACGACCGTTGATTTGCGCCCATCCCGTAATTCCGGGCGGAAACCGCAGCACACCAGCCGCCTCACGTTTTGCGGTCAGTTCGGTTTGATTATACAGAGCAGGGCGAGGTCCAACGAGGCTCATTTCGCCCTTAAGCACGTTAAACAATTGGGGCAGCTCGTCAATGCTGTACTTCCTGAGCCGCGCTCCGACCGCGGTTATGGGGTTGGGCAATTTGAGCATCTCTTCGGTGGACACATTTGGGGTGCCTACATGCATGGTGCGAAATTTATAAATTTGAAAGAATTCGCCG
>JAYRNY010000782.1:0-4660 GCA_041911975.1 bacterium
GCCGGTCCGCCGCCTCCACCGCCGCCGCCACCACCGGATCTGGCCCGGGTTGGCGCAGGCGCTGCCGATGGTCCGGAGCCGCCGCCACGAGTAGGTGATCCGCCACCACCGGCAATAGGTACAGGAGTCGTGACGCCGGAGCCGCCGCCCGAACCTGAAGCGGATACGGGAGCGATACCGGGACTCGGTGCCGATGAAGAGCCAGAGCCGGAGCCGACCCTAGGCGATGCGGAGAATGTCGGCGAACCGCTCTTGCCAAAACTCATAGGCGCCACGGAAGGCGATGGGTTGGGCGATGGTGCTGCCGATGGATGTGCAAATGGATTGGGCAATGCCATAGGGCGTGCCATGGGCGCCGGACTTGGCGATGGTGATGGAGACGGAGTCGGTGACGGTCTCGGAGAAGGAGACGGCGAGGGACTCGGGCTCGGTGTAGGCACCGGCCGTGGTGACGGTGTCGGTCTTGGTGACGGCGTCGGAGTAGGAGTAGGTCTGGGAGACGGAGTCGGAGTCGGCGTGGGCGGCGTAGGCGTTGGATGTGCCTGCGGCGTCGGACGCGGAGCTGGTGAAGGCTGACTTGGGGCTTTCGGTGCCGGAGAAGGAGCTCTTACTTCTTCTTTCGGATTGTGCTTGCCGGCGTCCTCTGAAGCCTTTTGCGCGCGCCTTCTGGACACGATCTTCTTTTGAGTGGGCGGCTGGTTTTGTACAAATTCAATATCCGTCACCTGAGTTCTGGGAGGCGGCGGAATCAGGAAGAAGAAAGCGAGAATGAAAGATGCGACTATGCACGAGAAGTGGAGGATATACGATCCGCTTGTCGCTTCCGGTAATTCAATTACGTATTCCGGATATATTTGTTTGCGCTGAATGACTCTTGCTCTGTCGTATGCATCTCTTGCCGCATACGCAAAGTAAGCAAGAAACAGTCCCATAATCACCATCGAGGCCGGCGAACCGAAATTTCCCTGGGAAAGGGATGCGATCAACTCGCGGTTCGGCTTCATATGAAAGGATTGCCCGAAGGAAACCAGCCCTCTCAAAAACGGGTCCATGAAGAGCATCAACAAGAAGACCATGAAGTTGATGGCGCTCACCGCCAGGAACAACATACCCTTGCGCGTCTCGCCGTTGTAAAGCTGCCCCAGTCCCGGGATAACCGAAAGTATGACCGCCATGTTGGGGTCACGCTGGTTGTTTTGTCTTGCTGAGCTTGTCATTCCATTGCCTGGTGTGTTTAGGGCTTGAAGTCTAAAGATGCTTTTAGAGGTAAAACGTTCCTCAAATCTCCCGGCTTTCCAAGCTGTTTCGCCAAACTAGTAAGGTTTTTCATGGGTACCCGGATGCAAACTGTTAGATTGCTCTGAAATCTACATCTGGATGGGCATTTGGGCTTTATAACAGCTGGTTAAGTATAACACAGCGGCCCGCCCGGCCTTAGTTTCGACGGTCTTGGTCTTGTTTGATGCTTATCCGTGAGCAGTAAGCTCTAATTTCTTTCCACGATCGCGACTGGGAATAATCTGATCTGCACCTGTTTTCAAATTGAATTGAACAGGAATCGATACCGATAATCCCTCACCCTCAGTTTGGCAGAGAATTGCACGACTTGCTGGCTTGTGTTTGCGGATCTGATCAACGTGATTTTACTGAGCCAAGATCAGGGTAAACCCTGATCGTTACATCAAGATCAGGGTAAACCCTGATCGTTACATCAAGTCAGGGTAAACCCTGATCGATATAACAAGTCAGGATTTCCCTTGGTGCTCTAAGCGCATGGACTTCCCCTATCGAGGCAGTAGTAACTTCTGGCAATCCGACCCGACAGGGCTTTGCCTTGCTGGTCATAAACGACAGAATAGGGCGTGAATGTTTCAACGGCGTGTTAGACCGCTGATAATTCACGACACTGAATTAAACGTTCGCGCCAACTACATCGTAGGCATGGCCAGCTCTTCGGCCAGCTCGATTTTTAGCTCGTCGCCCGGACGCACATCAACCCGTTTGCCTTTCTTGGAAAGCAGGATGGCAACACCGATTGCCGCGCCGATTCCGGCACCGATCATGGCGCCGCCGCCGGCACCTATTGAAGTTGAGTTGGAAGCGTTTCCGGCGATTAGGCCAATACCCAGACCGACGCCGACCGGCACAGTGGCAGCACCGACATCAATCGCGTAATCCTTCAGTCCACGCTTGGCGTGAACGACTCCACCGCGGGCTACCAGGTTGGCGACAATCGGAATCTGCTTATTATCAGGCGTCGTCACAGTGTCGAACTTGAGAGCCACGTGACCGGAACGGTTCAATGCCCGCGGCAAAGTAATTCTGGCAATACGACCTTTGATAATCGATCCGGCCGGCACGGTTATCTGGCCGTCGATGGTCAAATCTTCAGCAGTACGCGCAGCAAATTCATCACCTTCCTGGCTGGTGTCCGAATCAACTGCAGTGTCCATAATTATCGGAATCTTGGTGCCTTGAGGAACGACACGCACAAATCCTTGTAAGACCTGCTTCTTCGTGTCTTTCTTTGCAGTAGCGCTTGTTGTCGTTTGTTTCTTCACCTCCGGATCGATCAGGCTGTCGATTGGTTGGCTGGCCGAACCGGCTGTTGTGGTCGATGACTCGCTGCTTGCTGCATCGCTTGCAGCTTCTGTAGGCGCCGGCGTTTCGGCTGCAGCGGCCGGTTGCGATGTAGAATCGCTCTTCGGCGCTTCCTCCACGATTTTGTCTTCGGTCGGTGTCTCTTCTTTCAGACCAAAGCTGTCGTTGGAAGGAGCCTCTTTCGAGCCGGAAGCCTCTTCAGGAGGCGGCGAAGTCTCAGGACTGTAAATCTTGAAATTGAGCCCATCCCCAGCCAGCGCTGCTGGTTGAGTTGAAAGGACGATAAGCGCGCTCATTATCACCGGCAATGCGCGATTGATCTTAAGCAATTCCATTCTCCTTGGATAATTGAGACGCCGCTCTGGGACACTCTTCAGGTGGTTCGATCTGCTTTTCTGCCGCCAATGTCGAGCCTTCGCTCCTTACTTCCATTAGTCAAGCGGACCGGCTTGACAGTCTACCATGCCTTCAAGCGGTTACAAATTAGTGGATTTTGATCCTGTTTTTAGACGGTATTAACACTAATTTCTGGGTTCAATTAAACTAGGAACAGAGCCTGCCCAAATTATTGTTCTTTCAGAGGACGAAATAAGTGATTGAATGCCCGATTTGCCATGTGATGAACGAAGATGGCGCTCACTTTTGTGCTGAATGCGGGCAGCGATTCTCACCGTCCGGTCCCCCGCAGCCTCCAGCGCTGGGAACGGTTCAACCTGGTTTCAATCAACCGCCCGGTCCCCCACAGTCTTTCAGTGCAAATCCAAACTACAGCGACAATCCGCCCGATAATCAATGGAATCAAATGCCAAATTCAGATTTTTCAAATCAGTCCAACAAGCCCAATCAGGGTGGTCAACCCGATCAGCCGAAGAAGCGCTTGCATTCGCCAATCTTAGGCGGAGGGTATGAGGACGAGCCCGAGCCCGAGCCGGAAGTCAAGCGCGGAAGGGCATCGATGCGTGGGGGGGGGCAAGATGCTTCTTCCGGAAAACCCAAACATTTGCGCTCACCTCTTCTTGGCGGCGATGAAGGGGACGATGACGATTTTGACGATGAGCCGCGCCGTCCATCCTCGCGTGGACAAAGGCCGACGACAAAAGGCGGTTTGAGATCGCCGCTTTTGGGCGGCGCCGATGACGATGATGATTATGATGAACCTCAATCTCGGGGCGGTTTTCCACGCCGAACGAGAGACTCTCAAGACGACGACGTGCCGGAGAGAGGATCTGGAAGAGGCTTGCGCTCACCGCTTCTTGGCGGCGGAGACGATGAGGACAGTGGTACGTTCTCAACTCTGAGGCGCACCAATAGACCGGCCGGTAATTTTCCAAATGACAGAAGGTCAAAACCCGATGTGTGGGATCCAGGTTCGGAAGGCACTTCCGGTAAGCGGCCGCGCTTGCGCTCGTCATTGCTTGGTGGCGGATCTGCAGATGATTACGACGATTATGATGATGAAGATGAGGAGATCTCCGATCCTAAAGCTCTGAGATCGCCTTTGCTGAGAGCAGTTACATCGCAGCACGACCAGCCGCAAACTGGAAAATCTCAACCTCAACAACCGCCATCCCAACTGCAGCCTGCTTCTCAGCAGTATCAGCAAGCCCCAGAGCCGGGCTATGGCAATCAGCAAGATGCCGGATCTCCCTTATTTCGCCAGCCTTTGACACCGCCGCAAACAGCCGGCGGTTATTTCGATGCTCAAATGCAGCAGATGCAGCAACAACAAATGCAGCAGCAGCAAATGCAGCAGCAGCAAATGCAGCCGCAGGCGCCGCAACCTGGTTATGCGCAGGCTGCGCAGCAGCCACCCTCAGCCCCTCAACTGCAACAAGCCTCGTCTCCTTTTGCTCGCGAGCCGGCGCCGACCCTGATCGAGCAACCAGTGCCCGCCAGGCTTTCAACATCCAGCATGCCGACCACGGTAAAACCTTCCAAACCGGCAAGGTTCCAGCCGCAAGCCGATGACGATGACGTTCCCTCTAGACCGTCTTTCGACAAGTTTGCCTCGGACGCACCTGATCACAGCGGCGGTGGATCCGTTTCTCCTGCGATCGCC
>JAYRNY010000783.1:0-6327 GCA_041911975.1 bacterium
CGAGTAAGACCCCGGACTCGAAGTTTGAACTTTACAGCGTGCCGAGCTTTCCGACTGGGAAACCCGAGATTGTCTTGGGCAAAGAGGTGGGCTCAAACAAGCAAATTGTCACTTCAGACAGCGTACTTCTCTGCAAAATCAACCCTCGAATCAATCGTGCTTGGGTAGTTGGAAAGTTCTCTCGCCACACAAAGATTGCTTCGACTGAATGGATTGTCTTTCCTCCCAACGATCGAGTGGAACCAAAGTTCTTATCCTACTTCCTTCAACAGAATGCTGTTCGGGATTTTCTCGCATCAAATGTTTCTGGAGTCGGCGGTTCCCTTATGCGAGTCAAACCGTCGACGTTGCATAATTTCCCGTTTGCCTATCCAGACCGAGATGAACAATACAACATTGTCGCGGAGATCGAAAAGCAATTCTCTCGCCTCGACGAAGCCGTTGCTACCCTTAAACTCACCAAGGCCAACCTTAAACGCTACAAATCCGCTGTCCTCAAAGCCGCCGTCGAAGGGAAATTGACTGAAGACTGGCGCAAACAGCATCCCGACATTGAACCAGTTGGCCAACTCCTCGAACGCATCCTTGCTGAAAGACGAGCAAAATGGAATGGCAAAAGGAGATTCAAAGAGCCGACTGTGCCGGATACATCCACTCTGCCTGATCTTCCAGATCGGTGGTGTTGGGCAGCAATGCCACAATTAGGTGAGTTGAATCGTGGCAAATCGAAACATCGGCCCCGAAACGACCCTAAGCTATTTGGAGGCCCGTATCCCTTTATTCAAACCGGCGATGTGAAACACTCTGGCGGGTTTGTTCAATCTCACAGTCAGACGTATAACGAGTCAGGTCTGGCGCAGAGCCGTTTGTGGCCAGCAGGAACCTTGTGCATCACTATCGCAGCCAATATTGCGGAGACAGGCATTCTGACTTACCCGGCTTGTTTTCCTGACAGCGTCGTGGGTTTTGTTTTTGATAGTACCCCCGTGACCGTCCGGTTTATCGATTTGTTTTTTCGAACCGAAAGAGACGAAATCGCAAGATTTGCCCCAGCGACAGCGCAGAAGAACATCAATCTTGAAATCCTTTCTGAAGTTGCCGTTCCGTTTCCCCCACTTGAAGAGCAAAAGGAAATCGTTGCCGAAGTCGAGCGCCGCATGTCGGTCATCGATGAACTCGAAGCCACTGTCGAAGCCAACCTTATCCGTGCCAACCGCCTGCGACAGTCGATTCTGCAATATGCTTTCTGCGGTTGTCTCTATCCAAGAAACGCATTCGAGACATGCAGTTCATCAAGTAAAAATGCGGAGAGAGGTTGATGTGAAACTAAGGCTTTGGGTCTCGGCCGTAATCTTCCTCAGCGCCTATGCCCCGCTAAGTCTGCTCTTTGCAATCCGTGATTTTGATGCAGAAAAGATATGGTTTCAGCACCCCATGTTTGTCTTTGTGGTGGTTGCCATCGGGGCGGGAAGCGTTTTCTTACTATCCAGCACAATGCGAGCCATTCATGGGCAGTTCCCAATCCACGTCAATCGGGTCTCTCTCCGATCGAATGATCTTGTCAACTATTCAATTCCTTATCTGATTTCATTCTTCAGTGTGGACTTTGGCAAATGGCAAGAGATTGCAGCCTTATCGCTTTTCATGGTTCTGCTGTTCCTCCTTACCATAAAGACTCAGAGCATCTTTATAAATCCCATCCTCGCATTGCGTGGATGGGGTCTTTATGAAGTTGAGTTCGAAGAATCCAGTCGGACAAAAACAGGTATTTTGCTCTAGAAGATTGAGGTCAAGCCCGGAACTTCCTACAAGATAGAACGGGTGTCACAGTTTTTATGCGTGGTAACCGAGACTATTGGAGGAGACAACTAACATGAGTACTTCAATGGAAACGGTCTTGAAAAAGGTCCAATCCTTTCAGCTTTCCAAGGCACAGTCAGTTCTTTGGATAGTTAAGCGCCGACTTCGCGGCGGGGTTGCTGATTACTCCATCGCTTCTGTCAAAACACATGCGAAGCTTCAGAAGAAATTAGTCGATGTTGTTGCCAGAGCCATTCGATCAGCTAACCACGTAGAAGAATACGAGTTTCTGTCCGAAGACAAAGATGAAGACGCGATGTTAAGCGTAAAACTAACTGAAACCGACCTGAACCAAATTGCAAACACTATTTCCTATGGGAGTGACAATCCTAAGGTGGAAACTGCGGATCAACTCCTAGACTCATGGGCCTATGCAATTGAGCTTCACGTTGGCAAGGAACGAATTCTGGCTGTCCGCAAGATCCCAGAGGGATGGAAACTCAAACAAAAAGAAAAACGCTTAAGTGCATTGTTTAAGAACCATATGTTACTCGATTTTGAAGACACCGATGTCTTTAGGTTGGATAGGACGATTGACTTTTTCGCCTATCATGACCTGGTTTTTATACTGGACAAGAAGAAATTCGAATCAGCCATGAATTTTCGCGCCGGAATGGAGAGGAACAGAGATGGCCTCTTGGATGAATTAAAAGAGCTGGATGTCGTCAATGATGTGGAGATCATTCGTCTACGTGCCGGGACTCGTATCGGATTTCTTCGTCGTATGTCTATGATAAAGAAGAATGGCTACTACAAACGTCCGGGTTTCATGAAGAGGTTGAAGACTGTCTGTGCAGAAAAGAACTGGCCCATTGCTTTCGAAGAAGAGAAAGTCGTAATCACTGAAGACAATGTTGAGGCAGTTCTGAAGTTGCTCAACGATGATCGCCTGGCTTCTCTCTTAACAGATGACATCTTCGATGTGTCGGTAAAAAAGAAGGTGTCGGTCTAGACGCTATTTAAAGGAGCTACAGCGACTACGTCGAGCAGATCACGTATTCCATGCTTCTCAAAGCATTAGAAATCAAGCTTCGCCTGTACGTCATTGAGGAACTTGCAGCTAATCTCATCCGAACCGACGGTCTCCGGCAGTCAGTTCTGCAATCAGCAGTTTCTGGCCGTTTAGGTTCGACGCATGAAATCTTATTTGAAGGGGAAGCAGTTCCGTTGCGCACGATAGGTTTCCATGCACACCGGTGAGCATTTTCCAAAGACGCCAGCCCCGTTCTTAAGAGTGCGGGTTTCCGATCTTGGAGCCTTGCCCACGATTACAGGTCTGTGCGTTGGGTATGAGAGATCAGCTTGGCGTGCTGAACAATTCGCCCGCCATATCATGGAATGGCTTCCTGAATTCGCCCTAAATCACTCTGAATTGTCCGGTGTACATTCCGGGAATATGGCGGCTCTTATTCGGCAGGCAGCACAACGTGTCTATGAGACAAAGAAGTTCAAGAAGCGGGGAGAATTCGGAGAGCTGTTTCTTCATGCGGCTATTAGGCAAGTGTTCGGATCATTACCTGCCATTTCCAAAATCTATTACAAGAGTGCGCGAAACGATACTGTCAAAGGCTTCGACGCAGTGCATGTAGTAGGACCTCCAGATGATATGGAGTTGTGGCTGGGAGAGGCAAAGTTCTATGACGATTTCAAAACCGCAGCGAGAAGTGTTGTGGAAGAACTTAATAAGCACACTGAAACGAACTACCTACGTGACGAGTTTCTTCTAATTCGAGGCAAAGTCGATCCGTCCTGGCCCCATGCAAAGCAGTTAGAAGAGTTGCTCGCTGAAAATAAATCGCTGGACGAAGTATTTACAAGGGCCTGTATCCCTATATTGCTTACCTATGACAGTGATTGTCTGAGAGCGTCTACCGTATGTGATGCCGCATATGAAAAGACATTCGAAAAAGAAGTGACAGATAATCATGCGTATTTCAAAGCACAGTCATTGCCAAAAGAAATAAAGATCCATCTGATCCTTATTCCCCTGAATACCAAGAAAGAGCTCATTAAACACCTTGATGCAAAGCTAAAACACTGGCAGGCAATATGAATCTATCTGACCTTAGAGCTGCCCTGTCAGCTCCAGACCGGATCGTTAGTGAGAGGTTCAAGATTCTTCGCTCTATAGCTGGGCTATTGAATTCAGAAAGACAATCGGAAGCCAGAGAAGCCCTTCTGCGGGCACTTGAGCATCGTGAACTGTTTGATGAGATGGAGCCAATTCTAGATGCGCTAGTTAGAGAGACGGGTTTGTATCCGTATGCCGAGGTGGAAAATCTGGACCTATCAGATCGAATTGCTTACGAGTACCATAGACCGGAGAATCTAGAAGGTGTGCTTGTGTTTCACAGGGAGCAAGCCGACATTTACAGGCGGCTCCTCGGAGGCGAGAGCGTTATTCTTAGCGCTCCTACCAGTTTTGGTAAAAGTCGTATCATAGACGCAGTTATTGCCAGTCAACACTACCAGAACATAGTTGTCATCGTCCCCACTCTCGCCTTGATAGATGAGACAAGGAGACGATTGGCCGCATTTGCCCAACACTACAAAATAATAACGCAGGTTTCTCAAGAGCCCGCTGACCGTAACGTCTTCGTTTTTACTGCTGAGAGGACAAATGCCTACCGAATGTTTCCGCGTGTAGACTTTGTCGTAATTGACGAGTTCTATAAGATAGGTGCCCTTGCCGAAGACAAGCATAGAACAGTTGCCTTGAATCAGGCTTTCTATAGGCTTGTTAAGAGCGGAGCTCAATTCTACATGCTTGGGCCTTGCGTGAAAGAAATCCCCCCGGGCTTGGAAGAGCGTTTCCGATGTACTTTTTATCCTACGACTTTTGCGACAGTTGTAAGTGAAGAAGTAGCTGTGCCCGATTCCGATAATGATATCCAATCCTTGGTGGGCCTTTGTCGCAGTCTGTCAGAGCCAACATTGATCTTTTGCAGGTCGCCGAAGCGCGTAAATGAAGTTGCGAGTGCATTGGTCAATGCAGAACTTGGCCTCACATCGGAGCTTGAGGATGCTGCGGACTGGCTTGCAAGGACATTTCATCCCGACTGGATTTTACCAAAGGCACTTCTGTCCGGCATCGGTATTCACCACGGGAAGCTTCCCCGATCGATAGCTCAATTCACCGTTCGCGCATTTAACGAAGAGCAGCTGAGGTTTCTAATTTGCACATCGACGTTGATCGAGGGAGTGAACACCAAGGCGAAGAACGTCATCATCCTCGACAATGAAATTGCTAGAGAGAAGTTCGATTACTTCACGTTCAATAATATCAAAGGACGATCTGGACGAATGTTTGAGCACTTCGTCGGGAGGGTCTTTTTGTTTCATCCCCCGCCTCAGGAATTATTGCCACTGGTGGATTTCCCTCTCTTTACCCAAAACGCAGATACCCCGGACAGCATACTTGTGCAAATGGACAATGAAGATTTGAGCGAGGAATCCCGTCGGCGGATAGAGAAGTATAGACGGCAAGAATTGTTGCCGCTCGATGTCTTGAAAGAGCATTTTGTAGTCGAGCCAGACGATTTGCTCCGCCTAGCTGAAGCCATAACAATGTTGCCGTCAGAGAAAGCCAACAGCCTCTCCTGGAACCGAATTCCCGATTTTGACCAGCTTAAATTCTGCTGTGAGCTTATGTGGGAATATCTTGTGGATCGTTCGCATGCTGGAGTCTTTTCCGGTTCTCAACTGGCTTTCAAAGCAAATAGGCTTCGAACGAACCCATCCGTGCGTAAGCGTGTTGAAGATGAGCTAGCGCCAGGACGATTTGCGGCAGAATCTGCAGATGAAGCCGTTGAAAGGGTATTGGAATTTGATCGAACATGGGCGAGCTTTGAGTTGCCACGTCTCCTGAGCGCTCTCTCAGCGGTTCAGAAACACGTTCTTTCCCAAAGAGGACTTCGGCCAGGGGATTATAGCTTCTATGCAAGCCAGCTAGAGAACCTTTTCCGGAAACCGTTTCAAGTTGCGCTCGAAGAGTACGGACTTCCCCTCCAAATTACAGATAAGCTTAGTCCAATCCTAAGAGATTCAGAAGACATAGACGCGGCGATATCAAGGATCAAAAGTATCCCCAGTGATCAGATCAATTTAGAACCGTTTGAGCGGGAGCTATTTGAGGACTGTCGGGCATATCTGTAGCTGATTGGAATATGACAAATCAGATAGTTCACAAGCTCTGGAACTACTGCCACGTCCTCCGTGACGACGACATGAGCTACGGCGACTATCCTTCGACGACGCTCAGGGCAGGCCCTTCGGCCAGGCTCAGGACAGGTGTCGAGCAGTTGAAGCAGATGCTATTTCGCGACACTGTTGGCGTTGGCAGGGTATGCTTCTGGCAGCGACCATAGTTGCAAGGAATGGCTAGTTCCAGTACATGAAGGTACGCACAAGGGAGGTCAATCGTGAGACAGGTGATTATTTATCGTGGAGAGGATGGCTATTGGGTAG
>JAYRNY010000784.1:0-5011 GCA_041911975.1 bacterium
TGGCTTGCTTGCCTGGATTGAATTGCATCAGGTTTGCCGATCACGCAGATTGCAAAGAGGCGCTTATTTTGTTGGTCGTAAAACACTTGCAAGCGATATCGTGTCCCTGGTGCCTTGGCGCTGCCTTCAAGATTGCGACCAAAATACCTGCCGCCGCCGGATGAAATTGGCGTCTTAATGAAGAAAGAGGCGCCGGCATTCTTCACCATGGCATCAGATTGAGCAGTGAGGAAGTCCTGAATTTCAGTCAAAATATCCGTAAAATTAGACTGCGCAACCATTTCATTATTGCCGCCCTGTCCCATCAATGGTCTCTCCACAGCGGCGGCGGCTGAGGCCATTCTGCCGGGCGCATCGGAATTGGATATCTGAGTTTCAGAGACGAAAAATCCTACGTCCCGGTCAGCCATAAACCAGCCTGGCAGCGGAATAATGGTCGGGTGCAGCCAGCTGTTGTAAAAATTGATTTCGCTGGGAGTGCCCGGAAAGGCAACTTTGAAGTGCGAATCGGCAGCTTTGAATGAAGAAAACTTTTCCTTGCTAAGCGAGTCTTTTGTGTCGCCAAGCAGAACTTGCAGAACTTCCATCGGGCTCATACTGCGTAATTCCGGTTTGGCAACGATAAGGCCCAGATAGCCCAGGACCATCACGCCAATAAGAATCAATACACTATTTGCATTCTTCATGGGCGCATTTTAGCTTACCGGCTTGCATTTTAGGAATTATTTTTCAGTCTCGTCTTCTCTTTGGATTTCCCGTGCTTCCTTGGCGGCAATTTGACGCTCCGATTCGGTTTTGTTCTTTATGAAGTGAACGACTATGGCTATCAGAATCACCGCAATGGAAAGCGGCATTGCCCCATTGCGAAAACTCGATTGGCCGAGCATTACCAGATCGGGACTGAGCCCTAAGACAAATGCCGCAGCATATGCCGATGTCCAGAGCATGTCGTTGGCGCTTGGCACCGTCCATAGCACTATCATCAAGACAAGAATGCCGACTCTCTGGAAGTTTGCCAATTTCGCTTGAATAGCATGGGGCAAGAAGGGTTCGATGATCCCATATCCATCCAAACCGGGCATCGGCAACAAGTTGAAGATCAAAACAACCAGTTCCAGAACAACGAGAAACGAAAGCCCGGCGAGCCACTCCTGAGGAAAAGCGTGATTGATGGAACTGCTGCCGATGATAAAAATCAGCAGGGCGGTGAAGATGAGCGTGAAGAGCGGGCCAGCTAAGGAGACCAAACTGCGCCAACCTCTTCCTCGTAAATTGGCATCATTGACCATCACGGCTGCTCCTGGCAGTCCGATGCCACCAAAGAGAACTACCACCGCCGGCAGTACTATAGACAAACCAATGTTCGTGTATGCAAAGGGGTTAAATGAAAGGTAACCCTTATCCTTTATCGATCTGTCTCCACCTAAATAGGCGAAAAGCCCATGACCGAATTCATGAAAACAAAGAGAAAGAATCCAACCAACAACTACTATTGCCGAGACTATCGTGTTCTGGTCGATTTGCATCAATTGTCTTTCGTGTTCGTGTAATTATCCAATTATAGAAGCGAACCGGCATTGTTCGCATCCGGCTGCGCATCGACATTGATCCGCCTGATAGCATTGTCAGCAGAAGATTTGAGCGCGCCGTCCGCCGACTCCGACAGTTTGTTGAGCGACGGCAAAGCCGCATGCGCCTTTGGTCCGATACTGCCGAGTAGATTTATGGACTGCAGGCGAACATTCATATTATTTTCCGGCTCGAGAATTTTGATCAGGCGCGGAACAGCGGGAGCGGCATCGGCACCGAGTTGATGCAAGTAGCTCAAGGAATAGTTCTGCAGATTAGGATCGTCGAGAGCATCAATCAAAGCTTCGACCACTTTAGGATTTTTTCTGTCGATCTGCACCATTGCATTCAATGTCTGCTGGCGAGAAGACCATTCCTTTTCTTCCTTGAACATCGCCAATATCTGAGGAAGCGCTGCTTTGGCGCGCGCGCCGAATCTAGAAAGAGAGCTGCTCGCGGTAGTGCGCACTTGCTTGTAGTTGTCATCCATCGCTTCGACGAGCGCCGTCAACACTTCATCTGATGGACCGGGCAAATTTCCCATAGCCTGCGCTACCGAGCGGCGAACATGAGGGCTGATGTCGTTCTTCAAGCAGTAGCACATTACTTTCACTGCTTCATCTGCAGCCGAGGCCTTTTCTTCGCGCATAAAGTTAGAAAGAGCATCAGCTGCGGCGCTGCGAACAGAGACATCTTCGTCCTTCTTCATCAGATCGAGTATGAGAGGCTGAAGCTTGTCATTGCGAGGTCCGACATAACCAATCGTGCGAACGAGGTTGCATTTCACAGTCGAAGAATGCGAAGCCTTCAAGATGGCAACGATTGTGGCGAGACTGCGGTCTGGAATGACAAATTCCCAATTGCTGGCCATGCGCTGCAACATTTCCGATGCGTTCTTTTGCACTTCCGGATCGGCACTATCCAGAGCATTTGTCAAAAGCGCCGGCGCCTCACCCTTATGTTCATTGAGGAGTTTTTCTATTTCCTGACGTCTTTGCCAATCCTGGCTGCCCAGCGATCGCAAAACCGTTTGCAACGAGAAACGATGATCGTCATTTCCATAGGTGGCAAGGGCGGGACTTTGCAATACGAGCGACGCAATCACACCGAACGCCGCAGCCGACGGAATAAAAATCTTGTTGCGCATGATACAGCCCCCAGCAACGGGAAGTTTTTCAACAGCTCTATGGCGATCATAAAGCTGCAATATCATAGCTGACAGGGGGTAAACCCTGATTTAATGTGCGCAAAAATGAGCCCCCAAACCCTGCCGGCAGGAAAGGTGAGCCACCCCTTGATTGCGCTACACTGCAACCACGCTTGCCGGGCGCTGCAACAGTTGTTCGCGGGTCAAATCCATCAAGTGCTCGAAAATGAGCAATATGTATTTCTCCAGACGCTCTTCGGTAAGAGGTTTTTCCTCGACTTCCCAGGAAATCACTCCATTTCTGGCTTCAGCGGTGAAAGTCATAAGTGGGCTATGCTCGTCTTCGATGCGGCTGAGTCCCATTACGGTTTCAACCGGCAAGAGGAAGAAGTCGACGCGATCTTCTTTTCCTCTTATGACAAGAGCGAGGCGAGTGGTCGAAATACGGCAGCGATAGCTGGAAACAACAACCGCCGGACGTCGCAAAGTGTCATAACCGACATTCTCATTCACCACTGCTGGTGGCGTGAACGTGACGGAAAGATCGGTAGTGCGGAATGTTTGATTGAGCTCGTGAATGTAGGGCTCGAGCGTATTGAAGATACGGTCAATGAGGGCCGTCATCGATGTAGTCAGGCTGGTCGGCTCCAGTGCGGCCGGAGCCGGTCTATTCAGTGAACTGCGCGCACTGAGAAATTCATGAGAAGCATTCGTCAAATTGTCGAGAAACTCTCTGCGCACGGGAGCAACTGTTTCTGCATAATTGCCGAGAATTTGCTGTGCCAATTCCGCCTGCACGCGGGTGATGTTTTCAAAAGTATCAGGAGAAATGGCATTGCTCGCTGATGTTTCATAACTATATGAATGCGCATCGTTCGTCGTCGGATAACCGCCAGAGTACACGTCATTTGTCGTTTCGAATGCGGTCTCCAACTGAGCCAGTGCACGTTGCTGAGCGTGAGCCTCTTCATAGCTTTGCACCGGCAAATTGTCGTAAGTATCTATTAGCGACTGATACTGCTCGGGTTCAGAATTCTTCATGGTATCCTGCGCAGTTTCTTGCGAGCTTATATGCCCCTGATTCAAGGAAGCCAGAGCATCCGGAAGATTGCTGTAGCTGCGCGTTGAAAGACCTCTGTATGCCTCGTAGATGGTCACGCTTTCCACTGTGACATCAGACTGGAATTGACTCGACTGCGGCGCCTGGGCGCGCGGCGATGCATCAGGATATATATACGAGAGCGCGTCCTCGAAATTAACACGCCCATCGGACAGCTTGCCGCTCAGGGTATCTTCCTTCTTACGCGTTGAAAAAATGTTCGAGCCGGAAGCGAGCGCGCTCAAACCATTAACTAGGTTGGCCAGCACCATAGGTACGAATCAAATGCCTCATCCTGACAATTTCAAACTCTAGGATAGATCAGCGTCTCGGCCGATCGTAGTTAACTTTTTTGAAACGCATCAATAGATAGGCAATGATGAGCCACATCTTAGCCAGCGCATATATTTCCCCAATTTCACATTTGCCAATGTGGTAAAGGGACCGGCCCGGCGTCTGAACCGGACGATGAATGGCCGACCCTGCAGGCTATCTGACGATCTCGCGCGGGCGGACAATCCACTCGATCTTGCCGCAACCTGTTTTTACATCCTTCCAGTGCGCAACATTAAGCCGAAGACATACTAGGGCCGCCGTGGGGAATGCTTCCTCGACTCCGGTCAGCAAATAGACCAGCTCGCTCAGACCGGGATTATGGCCGATAAGCATTGCCGAATTCAAAAGATCGTCGACCTTTTGAATCGTTTCGATCAAACCACCGGTGGTGGCAAGATACAAGCCCTGCGAAAAGACGATCTCCGCCTCATCAAGCCCGGCCTTTTTGAGCGCAAGCTTGGCGGTCTGCCGCGTGCGCTTGGACGGTGAGCATATTACGACCGCCGGGCAAACGTCGCGAGAGCGCATGACTTTGCCCATCAGAGGAGCGGCCTTTTCACCGCGTTTATTGAGCGGCCGGTCGAAATCGCTCAAGGTTGGATCGTCCCAACTGGACTTGGCGTGTCTGAAAAGATAAAGAGTTTTTGCTTTCCGGACCGCCGCCACTTACTTAAATCCTTACTTCAGTAGAGTGAGCGCCAGCATCTGCTGATAGATTTTCGAATCCATCGTAGCCAAAAACTTTCTGCCGTCTTTCATTTCCACCATGGCGCAGACTTGTTTTCGGTTGCCGCCAAAAATCACACCGGCAATGGCACCGGCCGGCCCGAGCACCAGACCGCCCGCCAGGCCCCAGCCCA
>JAYRNY010000785.1:0-2962 GCA_041911975.1 bacterium
ACTGCAAGTGCAAGCGCTGCGCTTGCGGCGACAAGAAGGGTAAAGGCGGAAACCCTGGTACTTGCGGTGACAAGCCGGATAGTGGCACCAGCAATGGTACCGTCCCTCCGGGAGGCAACGGCAACACCGGCATCACCAACAACGGACAGATCGGCAAGCCGGCTCAGGATGAGAAGCAGAGCGAGACTCTGTTGGCTCGCTTCTGGCGCTGGCTGACCAGCTGGTTCTAAGAGCTGCAAATCAGAACGCTCGGCCCTGCGCTAAGCGCAGGTGCCGGGTGTTCTTCTGCACAAGTAGCGCTTACAGAAGCACCCGCTTATCAGTGCAAGTCAGCATTGGAGCGCGGTGCTTCTTCTGTGTACTGGAGAAACCCCATGACTAAAGTTTCGATTATTGGTGCCGGCAACGTCGGCGCCACAGTCGCGCAATACCTGGCGATGAAGAATCTCTGCGACATCGTCATGCTCGACATCAACGAGGGAGCCGCCAAAGGCAAGGCTCTCGACCTCACACAGTCTGTTGCTCTCACAGGCGGCAGCGCCAAGATCTCGGGCACGTCCAACTACAAGGACACCGCCAACTCACAGGTCATCGTCATCACGGCGGGCAGCCCACGCAAGCCCGGCATGTCGCGCGACGACCTGCTCAAGATCAACGCCGGCATCGTCGCCGGAGCGGCTCGCGAAAGCCACCGCTATTCGCCCAACGCCATCTTCGTCGTGGTGTCCAACCCGCTGGACGTCATGGCTTATCTGGTCTGGAAAGAGACGGGCGTCAGCACCAGCCGCGTCATCGGCATGGCCGGAGTACTGGACAGCGCTCGCTTCCAGTCCTTCATCGCCGCAGAGCTGAAGGTCTCGGCCGAGGACGTGCGCGCCATGGTGCTGGGCGGTCACGGCGACCTGATGGTCCCCTTGCCCCGTTTCAGCACCGTCAACGGCGTTCCTGTCACCGAGCTGATTGGTCCCAAGCGCATCGGCGAGATGTGCAAGCGCACCGCCAACGGTGGCGCCGAAATCGTCGAGCACCTGAAGACCGGCAGCGCCTGGTATGCTCCCGGCGCCGCTACCGCTCAGATGGTGGAGTCCATTCTCACGGGCGGGCGCAAGCTCCTCCCGTGCTCGGTGCACACCGGAGAGAACTATGGGCTGCCGGCCATCTTCACCGGTCTGCCCGTAATTCTCGGCAAGCGCGGTGTCGAGCGCGTGGTCAAACTCAAGCTCAACAAGGCTGAGGTTGACGCGCTCAAGGCATCGGCTCTGTCCATCGAAGCCAACGTGAAGCGGCTCAACGAGCTGCAAGCGGAAGCAGCGAAAGCGGCTGCCTCTGCTCAAGTCGCTTCGCCGGCGGCAGAGAAGAGCGACAAAGCGTCCTAACCGATATGACAGCGCTCGCATGAATCTTGTGTTCGAAGTTGGTGGCTTGGCAGACAAATTGCCATGCCACCTTCTTCGGACACTTTTTCCGCTGGTTATCTTACGCTGTATAGTATAACACTGAAAGCCGGCACGGATTTGCGTATACAGATATCTCAGATCGAGATTTGCCCATCGTCGCGACAAAGCGCCTTCTACCGCCTCTTACAGCTTCTTTTCGGCCGGGCCCCTGCGCAATCTCATTGCCGTTTCCCTTTCTTGCGCTGCGTTTTTTGATTGCCCCAGAATATCGAGAACACGGGCCTTCTTCTCATGAAATATGGCAATTTGGGGGGCAAGCTTGATAGCCTCGTCGTAGTCCTTAATCGCATTGCTGTAGTCCTTGAGGGCCATGTACTCGTCACCTCTGAGCCGCAAAACATCAAAATCAAGATCATTTTGCAATAGCAAACTGCTATAGTCACCGATTGATTCACGATGTCGGTTTAAACGGCTGAGAACGCGAGCACGACGATTCAGATATTTTCCCGCCTCCTTAGAGCGGCGCCCCGCCTCAGTCAAATCTTCGTAGGCCTTCTCGAATAAACCGCAATGCTCGTATGCACCAGCACGCTTTTCATGCGCATGCTTGTCGGCAGGCCATTTTTTGATTACCGTTGAATAGTCTTGGATCGCCATATCATCTTTTCCGAGGGCTTCATACACCATAGCTCTATGGAAGAGTTGCTTCCGGTCATTGGGATCGAGGGCAATTCCTTTGTTGAAACACTCCAAGGCTTTACCATAGTTTTTTTGGCTCGCATACCCAATGCCCAGATAGTCGTATGCTCCCTCTAACCTTGGATTAAGCGCCAGGGCCATGTTCAGTTCGACAAATGCCTCCTTTGAATCGCTCTCCATCATGAACAAGCTCTTAGCTCTAACCAGATGCGCATCAGCAATTTTGGGATTTATTTCTATGCACTTCTTCGCGTCGACTAGAGCCTTATCGGGACGATGGTCGAAATTAGCCTTTGCTCTCACCAGAAAGGCATCTGCGTTTCTTGGATTGGCCTCAATGGCTTTATCAGCGTACTTTATTGCTTCTAGTCGATTATTACCATTCAACTGTTCAACGGCCATCTGAACAAGCTGCCCGTCGATCGTCGCTTTTGGCTTTCCGTTGCCAGGTTGACCAGTGACAAACGCTGCAAGAGCAAACATCACGAGAATGCAACGCAACATCTTGCAGTCAATCATCCGTCCCAGCACCAACCGCATCGAACCACTAATTTTCCTTCGATTCACTGACAATTTGCAGCAATTCCTCCATCAAATTAGAACAGGATTCGGAGCCGGCGCGAGCGGCGGCTTGCTGTGTCAAATACCATGCGAATTCTATGTTCCTTCTCTCCATTTTAACTGCTATTTGTGCTGCGCTGGATCTCAACATAATTTATATCTCCAGCCGTTGCAATACTCTCATGACAAAGTAAGACATCTTAAGATCGAGATTTAGCATTTTGAACAATTCGTCGCTGTAGCACTTCATCCTTGCTGGTTATGCATTTTAGCAATGATGGTTTCATAACATTGCCGAATTGTCA
>JAYRNY010000786.1:0-10973 GCA_041911975.1 bacterium
AATGAATCGGCAAATGGTCCTCAAAGAAGCGGACCGACTGGCAGCCAAATACCACTCGCTTTTTTTGGATTAGGAAACAAGAAAAGGCAGCAGCTAGTGTTTTCATCCACCAACTGCTGCTCATTTCATTCAACTCTAATCAGGGCTCTATGATCCTGAGAAGATCCTCACCACCTCCGTTGTACCATCACATTTATGCACGATGCCGTTCGGTCCACTTCCTATTGGCTCAACATAACCGATTCCAGTGATGGTAGGTGCGCCGTCCTGCACCAAAGTTCTAACCACCTCCTGGGTACAGATGAAAGCAAATCCTTCAAGACCGTGGCTACTTCCATTGACTTGATTTCCGTTGTTATCTACTGTATCGGGAAAGCCAAGCGCTACTGCCGCTTCCTCGGCAAATAGTTCGGCGTCCTGATCCTCGGTGCGCAGATTACCAGGATAAAGTCGAGGCCATGCTTGTTGAGCAATTTCGACATTGTTATCTCCATTATAGATTGGTGTACGACCGGCATCTCCCGGGGCGCCACAGATATAGCGTCCACGCGAATCCAAAGCATTAGTAAAGAGACCGGCATATGGAGTTGGTGGATCGTCTGGTGTGGCAGGATCGGAAATCTCGATTGTGCAAGCATTGCGAGAGTTCATTCCTACAACGTCGCGCGTCAGTGCTGCCTGGAAAGTAGCCGTTGCAGAATACCCTTCGATACTGCCACCATCGTAAATATGGTCTAAATGGTGACCAGTTTCGTGAGCGGTAATGTGCGACACACTTTCAGCACGCATTCCACCTTCAGGAGATGTATTTTCAAAGATTGCAGATGAATACACAGTTGCAAGGCCAATTTTCCGCGTCTCAGTATTTCCTACTAGATCTGCCGTGAAACTACCGTCTGCATAATATGGCGGGGCATTCAGGGGCTGCGGATTTTTGTCCCTCACTAAATAATAGTCATTGTGGTTCGTGAACTGGAACCATGTACTATCACTAATTGCAAGCCGGAATGCCGCATCAGTGCCTGATTGCCCTATGGTAATGAGGGTTTGAAGCATGATGTTTTGGAACTGCGGGAATCCGACCGGCGTTACGGTCGAGATGCACAGTTTGGCCCTGTCGCGAGGGAACAATGTCAGACTCGTGGTAATCGGCTTACAATCGACTCCGATTAAAGCTGATGCTTTGTAGAAAGTCTGCTCTTCCGAACTTGAAGTCAGAGTTAGCACTCCACCCCCGCATGTTGCGTGGATGCCAACTTGTGCAAGATCTGCATCGTTATTCACTTCGGTGCGTAAGCCACATCTGATCTGATTCAGATTGTCGCCAGCCTGAGTAACATAGCTTACTGTTTTCAGTGAACCAGGCAGGTCAATGTTGAAGACGGTGAATTGAACGGTCTCGCCCACCACAACTGGCCCAGCAACAGTGATCGACTGAGCGCCGTTCGTTTGCAAGAAACTGCCGAGCGTCATGGTTTCGGTCCCCCCGGCCTTCACCTTTGCCGAATAGCTGGTGAATTTCTGGGTGGTTTCAAACGTCGGCGACTCAATCAGAAGAGTGTTGGAGTCAGTTGAGCTAACCTTCGCAGAGATTCCCAGAGCACCCAGCGTGGTGCTGTTGTTGATCTTGTTACGCAGCCGGATAACGATGTCGGCGAGTGTATCGCCAGTATTCGGCTTATAGACTACGAGTTCTTTGCCGCCTTCCAGTCCGACATCATAGATGGTCAGAGTCAGCTTGTCGTCTACAGTGACGGTACCGCCAATGGTGAGCGTCTGCTGAATGGCCAGACGATTTGAACCGCCACCCGTCGTCGTTTGCCTGTACACGGTGCCATTCGGTGATGTTGACTGAATGGTGTAATTGGCACCAGTTCCGAGAGTTGCCGTCACACCAGTGGCTTGCAAATCGGTGTCGGCATTGATCGCCTGGACGATTTTGTTTGCGGTTTGCCGCAAAGTATTGCCGGTGATGTAAGTGTGAGTCACCGATTTCTGACCGTTTGCCAATCCGGCGTCATAAACGGTGACGGTGAAAACAGAGCCATCCACCGCCGCCAAAACTTGGCCCGCTTCGACCGCATTTGCGCGCGGATTGATGGTTACTGTTGCGGCGTCGGCTTGGCTAGGTGCCAGCATAAGCCCGAAGGACAGCGCGAACACTGCCCCGAGAGCAGCTATTGCTCTTCTTAATTTCATGTCTTTTCCTCTTGGAAAGTTGATGGATTTTCCTCATTTCACTCGCCAAGAACTGAGGCGGCAAAAGATCCAACAGCAAATGCTGTTTTTTTTTCGCCTTTGCAATTCCTGAAAGTCTGCGCAGAGCGCGTGGAATACCTGAGTCAGTGTTGAGTGAAAGGAGGACCATCACCATAGGAATTGGCGCGTGCCGAATTCAGTCAAGGTTGCGGTCTGTATGCAACTTTTTCATTTTCTTCACCATGAACTGCTTGTAAGAAGTCGCAGCCAAAGCATATTGTCAAGCCCCCCCCCTAAAACCTTACACAGCAAAGGTTTTGCTGAATATCAAGAGGGTGGGCAAATAGCAAGAAACTTCGCGCAAACCTAGCGTCAAAGTGACAGTGCCTTAAAACACTGGAGAGTCGCCACGTTCTTGCCATTTTGAAATGACAGCGGAGAGAAAAGGGGCTAGCGCGAGTCATGCAATCACACAAAAGAACGATTTCAAGAAGCGCTAAAGACTGAGGTTTTGAGTAGCACTGACAGCCCCCAGTGACCGGTACCGTATATTATGTCTCATTTTTGAAAACTTTGATAAAAGGCTGCAATGCTTTACGAAGTCTGAATTTTAAGACTCTTAAGCGCAGCAAGCAAAATAACACTCGCCACCACCCATGATGTCATTTACAGTCAAACCATAACTTGGGGTAGCGAAAACACTCCAAATCGCCCCAAATCAACCCCTTTCCATGAGGCGGATAACTTCAGACACTATGCCTCTGCTCGCTCCTCTCCAATTTCTCAAATCAGCGCGGCAACTTTCCACTCGTATGGTCAACAACAATCCATAAATCTGTTCCAACAGGAACCACTTGCTCGCTCAACTGTTTAAATGAAAAGGTTATAGGTGGCTCGTAATCAGGATTTGCAAGCGCAAACTCCGGATCTAGTGAATACTGAACGAGACCACTTTCACTGCTAATCACAGTACCATCAGGTTCTCGCAATTCAACCGAGGCACTTTCCCGGTATACGCCTGATCACGTCTCTTCGGGTTTGGCAAATTCGCATAATTGTCAGCTTATTACTTGCCGGAACCGTTTCTCGACAGCATGGCCGCTCCCACTATGCCGGCATAGTCGCCCAACTCAGCGCGAACGATTTCGATCTTTCGACCGGGAATTTTCAGGCAGCGCCTGCGAGCATAGAGCTCCGTTGTTTCAAAGTATAGATTGACAGCCTCAACCAGACCGCCACCAAGAATAATCCTTTGCGGATTGAGGAAATTGATCACAGTGACAAGACCGGAAGCCATACAACGTGCCGCTTGCTGGACAGCGCCTGTGACCAGTTCATCGCCGGATGCTACAGCCTGAGCAATCGCCTTGGAGCGAAGGATTCCTTTAGTCATGTCGACCTTCTCACGAATCAGCGAATCATGCCCTCGTTGCAAGTCGGCAAGAATGTCTTTGGCAACCGCGGTGCGCGATGCGTAAGCTTCCAGACAGCCATAGGCGCCACATCCACAGAGCTTTCCATCAGGGTAGAGAGTGATATGCCCGACTTCACCGGCGGTGCCGGTGGCGCCTCTGACCAGCGCGCCGTTTTGCACAATGCCGCTGCCTATGCCTGTTCCTACAAAGATGCAAACGAAATTCTTGCAGTCGCGCCCGGCCCCAAAGGACATCTCGCCGATGGTAGCGACTTCCACATCATTGCCCAATTTGCAGGGCAAGCCGTAGTGCCTGGAAAGCGGCTCGGACAGGGGCACATCATTGGCACCAATATTGACGGCGGCGAGCAGAATCCCCTTTTCCCTGTTGACCATGCCGGCTGCACCGATACCTATGCCGGCAATTTTCTTCATATCGACGCCGGATTCGCTTATCGCTTCGTCTACGACAGTGATGATGCGCTTGATCACATCATCCTGCTCCTGCACCTGGCGGGTTTTCTTCTTGGCGGCGCCCACCAGTCGACCTGATTCCAGGTTGACCACGCCTGCCGATATTTTGGTGCCGCCGAAGTCGACACCTACAGCAAATTTTTCCATGACATCGGGTTCCCCATCGATTCAGCACTATTTTGAATTGATGATTGCTTTATTTCCAGTAGATCAAATCGATATAGATCTGCAATCCGTCCCCAAACTGAAACACTGACCCGGGCCCGAAGCAGGCAGAGAATTCTGCAATTTAATAAATCTAGCTGCGCTTGCGACCCAGGAAGTTCAAATTGAACGGATTTTTGAAAGGCATCTTGAACATGCCCCGGCTTTCATGGCGAGTGGACGGCGAGGCCTTGGCGGCCTTCAGAGGCTTGCTGTCAACTTTTTCGCTTGCTTGCAAAACGCCCGTCTCCAACTGATTTTCCCGAGACTCGAGGTCGGCATTGCTGTCATGCTCGAGTTCAGGCTTGAGAGCAGCATCCATCAGCAAAGCCTCGGAGAAGTCTTCCTGGAATGAGAAATCGACATAGTCCCTACCTGTGGGACTCAACTGCTCCGAGCTGACCGAAAGACTGGACATGACGTCTCTGGCCGGCGTGAGGAAATCAGAGATGTCGCTTTGAGGTTTGTACCAGCCGTTGAAGGGATGATAGTTTTGCGAGGCAATTCGCTCGTCGACAAGAACAATCGAGCTGGCTACACGTCTTTGCGATGACTTGGCGCCTCTGGTCACGGCTTTGCCGTCCACAACCATCGTCGTCGAGCCGCCTCCGTCGAGATTGAGAGCTTCGACAGCGCCCATGTCGCGCAGGAATTTAGCCAGATCCCACATGGTGTGAGGACCTTCGATTGTAACCAGCAAAAGATGGTTGTCGGCTGTGACACCGGCAGCGGTGCGAGCATGAATTTGGGCTCCGGTCCAACGCTTCGTGAAATGCTGCTGCTGGAGGTCGAGCTGGACCTTGCCGTTCTTGATGAGGGTCGGTCCGCCGCTCACGGCATTGACCACATCGGACCAGGCCGAAGGGCGCGTATGCCAGGCGATGCTGACGTTGTCTCCGCGCTTCAGTTTGGAGATGGCTCCGTTCTTCGAATCCGAAAGCACGTACCCGCCCCAGGGAATGCCCATCGTGCGCGGGTTTGTATCGACGACATTGCCTTGCGCATCGATGGCCACCAGGATGCCGTCGTAAGGCAATTGAACATAACTGCCCCAGCGTCTTGTGTAAGCTACGAAACGACTGCCAGTGCGCCGCGGCTGGTTGATGTTATTGATCCAGGCAGTGGGAACTTCCGGGTTGGACGATTGCATAATGCCGAACAAATTGACTCGGTCGATGCGCACATATCCGTTGCGGGTGAAGCCCATGGACACACGATCGAAGAGCGGTCCGGCCACCCATTCCCCGTCGATAATCAAGGTGCCCAGTGGAGTCCCATTGGACTTGAAATAGTTGGCGTTGACTGCAGCGATGGCACGGCTTTCGCGAGCGTGATCGGTGACGTCTTTCAACTGGTGGAAATCGTTTCCAGCCAGCATCGGTCTTACTTTCACATCTGAATTGACCATGTCCACATCAAGCAGGTTGATGGTCAGAGCGCCACGGTAATACTTGTGGACGACGCCTGGCGCAATCTCGCGCTGAGACATTTTGTCGGCCAGGGCCTGCGGTGGTATCGCATGCGGTGCAGCTGCCTTATGTACGGGGGCATTCTTGCGCCCGCGCACTCGCCCGGCTCGACCCGATAAACGTGATTGGAGACGTGCCTGAGAACGTCCCCTGAGGCTGCCCCTAGTCACACGAAAAGATGCTTTGCCTCTGCTACCTGAAGTCAAAGAGCGATATATGGTGGTTTGCGGTCTGGCCGCTCTGCGTACTGTTCGCACATGAGGCACGACCACCGGATGGACGCCATGCCCGGGGACCAATCCCACGGACTGAGCCGGCATGACACTGGCCAGGGTGGCAAATGACAAAAGAGCAAACAAAGGCAACTTGAAGGTTTTCAACTGAGCTTCCTGGTAAATGGCAAGTGAGATTGGGACTCACCTACTTCTTATACCCATTATGTAGATAAACCCCTCGCCTGATGCAAATTATTTTTTCCGGAAAGCAGCTTGGCATCAGGATCTGATCTTGCCGCATTGCGGGCAAAGGCCAGCTTGATTACATACACCCGAAGGCCAAAAGGCGCACAAAAAGCGCCTCGAGGATATTCGTTCGATATCCCGCCGTCAGCCCGGCGGTAAACCGGCGAGGATGTCCACCCAAACAGAACGGCAAGACAGTCGGTTACTTTCGAAGCTATGCCTTTTTCTTGGATACTAGCTGTTGCTTTTCAGTATATGACTTGACCAGAGATTCCCGCTCGCTTTCAGGGCAAAGAGGAAAACCCATCTCGATGCGCTGGGCAAGGAAAGCCTGTGCCACCATAGAGGACAATTTGCGAATTTCCAGAATGGTTTTCATTCTCTCGTCGCGACCCAAAACGCCGCGGGCATCAAGCAAATTGAATGTATGCGAGCAACGCAATATCTGTTCGTAGGCGGGCATGACCAGTTTCTTTCCAATTAAGCGCTCTGCCTCGGCCCTGTGCAGGTTGAAAAGTTTGTGGAGCAATTCCGGATCGCTTTCAGTGAAATTGTAGGTGGACTGCTCGATTTCATTACGGTGATAGAGCTCGCCATATTTCACATGCTGGTTCCACTGCAACTGGTATACGTTGTCCACGTTTTGCAGGTACATGGCAAGACGCTCGAGACCATAAGTGATTTCAGCGGCCACCGGCCTCACTTCCAGTCCACCTGCTTGCTGGAAATAAGTGAATTGCGTTATTTCCAGACCATCCATCCAGACTTCCCAGCCGACGCCCCAGGCGCCCAGGGTGGGCGATTCCCAGTTGTCCTCGACAAAACGAATGTCATGCTCGAGCGGATTGACGCCCAGAGCTGAAAGGCTTTCCAGGTAAATGTCTTGAACATCGTCAGGAGAAGGCTTGAGGATTACCTGATACTGAAAGTAGTGCTGAAGGCGGTTGGGATTTTCGCCGTAACGACCGTCGGTCGGGCGGCGGCAGCCATCTACGGTGGCCATATTCCAGGGCTCCGGACCAAGCACTCGTAAGAAAGTACCCGGGCTCATTGTCGACGCCCCTTTCTCCAGGTCGAAGCACTGCATGACCACACAGCCTTTCTTGCCCCAGAAGTCATTGAGGGTCTGGACAACTTCTTGAAACGTCAGAGCCATAGGAATTATCTCCACCTGAATGAGAAATGCCAGTTTAGCAGAGCCTTCAGGACTCCGTAAGCGGGAATACGCCAAAGGTCTCAAAGTTGCAAACATCAAAAATCGGGCGGCCGGCTCAGTCGCTCAGCCTCTCTTATCGGACGCTTAAATATAGAAATATGCTTTCAAGCTTGAATAGAGTTGATAAGTGGGAATAACTAAGGAGGCTCGCGGGCATAACCCTCGTGAGCAACCCAAAGCAGGGAGCATTTCGGGCTATCCATGACTCAAGCAGAAGCAAGAACCGACGGCAAGAAGGGAGCTGCAGCCAGTTCCCAGACCAAAGAACTGGCAGCTAAAGCCAAGACTCTGGTCGACAACATGAACAGCGTCCTGGTCGGCCAGGAAAAAGCCGTCAAATTTGCGGTAACGGCGTTTCTCGCCGGCGGGCACTTATTGATAGAGGATGTCCCCGGCGTAGGCAAGACATTGCTTGCCAAGTCGCTTTCCATGTCCGTTCAATCCCAGTTCAAACGCATCCAGTGCACGCCAGACCTGCTGCCTTCGGACATTTCCGGGGTCAGCATCTACAGCCAGCAGGAAGGCACTTTCAACTTCATGCCCGGTCCGATTTTTACTAATATCCTGCTTACAGACGAAATCAACCGCGCCACTCCCAGAACCCAATCGAGCTTGCTCGAGGCTATGGAAGAAAATCAAGTAACCATCGACGGCTCCACGCGCAAACTACCGGAGCTCTTCTTCGTTATCGCTACGGAAAACCCGATTGAGTATCACGGCACATTCCCCTTGCCGGAAGCTCAGTTGGACAGATTTATGATCTGCATCTCTCTGGGTTATCCTGATCTCAATCAAGAGCTGGAAATTCTCGACAAAACGCTTGCCCAGGACGGTTTCGTCGTTGACCCCGTCTTGACCATGGAAGAAGTACTGATGGCCAGGCAGGCTGTGAAACATATTTATGTAGAGCAGTCGGTGAAAAACTACATTGTCGACATCGTGCATGCCACAAGAAGGCATCCTTCCATTGTTCTCGGGGTCAGCCCGCGCGGCACGCAGCTTTTGCTTAGAGCTGCTCAGGCAGCGGCCTTTCTCGAAGGGCGCGATTTCGTCAAACCAGACGATGTAAAAGCGCTTGCTCCCTTCATTCTCGGACACCGCATCATTCCTAAAATGCAAGACAACAAAGTCAGCCATGCCGACCTCATATTGAGAGTGCTTGAGGATGTCTCAGTCCCCGTCTAGTGCTCGAGAAGAGCCACCACAATTCAAGAAAGTCGATGTGGCGGAGCCGTTTGTCGTCAGCAACGCCGCCAAGCTTCCGCCTCCAATAGACAACCTCAAGGGCTGGCGTGTGCGCGTGACGCCTGACCTGGTGCTGATTCTCAATGCCAGATTCTTCGGCTCTTTGCTCGTAACTATTTTGCTCTACATCTTTTCCACGGAGAGCAACAGCCAGTGGATGTATCTCATGTTCTCAGGCATGACCGCCACAATTTTGCTGAGCCTGATTCTGCCCGTGATGCAAGTCTCGGACGTGTCGGTCAAAGCCTCCTTGCCTCCGAACGCGCGCGCGGGAGAAAAGATCGCTATAAAAATTTCTCTCGAGCGCATTCTCGGCGTCGGCACCTTCCAGATCTTATTTCCACTGCGCTGGCTGCGCATGACGGTCAATGTTATGCGCCTTGGATCGCTTTCCCAGTCGCCACTCTCCAAACCGCTTTTGATCCCCAGCATGGGTGAAAAGGAAACTCTCCAACTGCTGGCCGGACCTTTGCGGCGCGGCATTTATAGGGTGCAGAGCATCTGCTTTTCGTCCTGCTTTCCATTCGGGCTGGTCTATTGCCAGAGAGAAATTCGCTTCAAATTCGACGACCCGGAAAGCCAGGAAGTACCGCCCGAAACCGTCGTTTACCCTAAGGTTTATCCAGTCAGCGGCAATTTCTTGCAGCAACTGAATGTGGTGACTCCTAATGTGGGGTTGCTTTCGCGCAAGTCCAGCTTCAACCAGCAAACCGCAATCGTTAGAGGTGTTCGCGAGTACATTCGCGGCGACAGCCCGCGCATTATCCACTGGGCATCCAGCGCCCGCACCGGCAAATTGCTCTCCAGAGAATTCGAAGCGGAAGGTCTACCCGCTTTCGACCTTCTTATAGACTCGAAGTGGGACTGGGGCACCGAAGAGATGTACGAGCTGGCCCTCATCACGGCCGCCTCGCTCATAACGCTGGGCCACAGGTGGGGACTGGCACCCAAGCTCATCGTCAGAAACCAGGTATTGGTGATCGAGCCACCACCGATGGCGCCAGGGCTGACAGCGTCCATCGAGATGCTGGCCCGGCTGGAACCTTTCAAACGCACGGAAGAAATAGCCAAGGTGGCTGCCCGTCGCGGAAGACGCGTCGACAAACTGGACGATTTGATCAGAAAAGCCAAAGAAGGAGCGCTGATATTTCTGGCGCCGAGAACCGAAAAGGCGCAAGTTGAGCTGGTTCTCGTTCAACCTGTCGGCAAGACTGATGCCGACAAATGGACGTCCATAGAACAATCGAAGCAAGGTCAATCTTCGCAAGATCCGCAAGCAAAGCGCCATGCTGAAGACAAGGCCAAGTTGGCCAGCACCGTCGACTTACGCAACGAACCCGATGATATCTCTCGAGTAGGCAAACAGATCTCCATTATTACAGGCGCCGAGGACATCATCAGGCTATGAGCAAAGAGACGCCCAAGGCGAAAGTGATAGAGGTGGAAAACTCAGTCGAGTTGCGCATCATGAATTACATCATGGTGGCGATGACAATCATCGCTTATTGCCTGTACTCGGAAGCGCCCTTCGTAATCACCATCGCCTGCGTCACAGTCTCGGCTCTGGGCTCTTATCTGAGTTATGTGTTTCGCTCGCGCAAATCGCACATCGTCAACATTCTCATTCTGGCCGGCACTTTCGGGGTTCTCGGTCACTTCGTCTTCGAGTCCATCAAACAGTTTTTCGGAAACGGACTGTTCCTTCCCGCTTTCATGCAGGTCCTCTGCGGGCTGCTCATAGTCCTCACTTTCGACTTGCGGCAGAGAACCGACATTTATGTGGCGGCGACAGTGTCGCTCGGTCTCATGGGCTGCGTTGCCTCGCAGACAGGAAAGAGCAATTTGTTCGGGCTCTTTCCCATGGGCTTCATTATCGGCGGCGCCATTTTTCTCTATCTGATTGCCATCTCCCACAGCCGAGAAGGCAATCCCGCTCAGGTTTCCGCTTCCACTCGCCCGACATTGCCGCAAGCTCTGAACGTGCCGCAACCCCTCTGGAAGCGCCCGGCCACTGGCGGCGCGCTGGTGGCGGTAGTCAGCCTGCCGGTTGCTTCGATGCTGATCTTCTGCCTGATGCCGCGCGCCGGCACGTCAATTGTCGACTTAATCGCCGATCAAGCCCGCATTCTCATGGTCAGGATGTATGAAAAAATGCATCCGCCCACCGCGCCCAGACAGTCGGCCATGGTGCCTATTCCGCCCAGAACCGAAGCCAACAGCGGCGGAAGACCTAATCCTAATCCTAACCCCAAGCCCAATCCGGGCAAGGGGCAGGGCAAGAACGGCCAGGG
>JAYRNY010000787.1:0-3493 GCA_041911975.1 bacterium
CATTCTGCTGTCAGGCATTCCGATTTACCTGCACTACAGAAAGCCGAACGATCAAGGTCAGCATGAGAAGCAAACGAACCTAGAGCCTGCAACTATAAAAGTCACTACTCGCCGGTAGCTGCGTTGAATCCACAGCCACCTTAGTGTTGACCTGCGTCAGACTGTTGCTGTACGGATTCGTTGAACTTCTGGCGATAGCGGTCGGCAGCGGCTTTATCGCCCGTCTTCTCGGAGAGTATCGACAGCCTGTCATAGAGGACTTGTTTAAACTTAGGAGCCCCGAATGTAGGCATGTTTGCCGCCGACTCAGCCTTCTGCAAGACCCTTATCGCTTCGGCATATTTCCCTTGCTTCATCAACAATAGAGCCAGATTGTTCGAGGTTGCCACGACCGAGTTGGCATAGAAATCGGCGTTGGCTATGTACAAGTCACGAGCGCGCCTGAAGTATGGAATTGCGTCATTGTATTTATGGCGAGAGCCGAGAATTTCTCCGATCATATCGAGAGCAGCTGCGGCCGATGCCGGCTGATGATTATTCTTCGCTACCGCAGCGGCACGTTCGAGCATTGGAACACATTCACTCTCCGCGCCTAGCCAGCCGTAGAGTGTTCCAGTGGCGATGAGAGCACTGACCAAAAGGCGTCTTGTGGTTGGATGTTTCTCTGCTTCGTCAAGGATCTTCCTGCACTCTTGCAGGGAGTGAAGAGTCGCTGCCCGGTTGGACAAAAGATGCAAGTGAATTTCAGTGAATCGCTCACGGGTGGCCAAACTAAAATTCTCCGGATTCTTCATTTCGAACTTGGCTTGATTGAAGAAGAAATCGGCCGTATCAGGATGGCGCGTCTCGTCCTCCAGGAGCGCCCGCACGAGGTAGGCGTAGACGGCCGTGTCTGATTGCAGCTCAGCGCTGGCGCGCAAAATGGCGATTGACTCTTCGCTGCATCTGCGTGCCGAGTCTCTGTCACCAAGAGCCAAATACACTTGACTCAGCAAGCTGAGGTCGCGTGACCTGAGTGCAGGAACCACTTCGGTGGCACTGCGCAAAGCGTTGTCTGCCTCAGTAAGAAGCAACCGGGTGTCACCGGAATTTGCGCACCATGCCAAAAATGCTCGGTTGACGGTAGCTCCCACAAAATCTCGGTCTGTTTTTTCCAGATACGGGGCCGTGTACTTTACTGCACGCTCAATCATCTGGTATGCATTCTCCATCGACTCCGCCGAATCGTACATGATAGAAAGCTCGTTGAATTTTTCGAGAACTTGTTTTGCTCTCAATTTAAGCTCCGCTTTGTCAGAAGCGATTTCAGGATTTTTCGTGTCGACAATGAACTTCTGCAAGGAGCTGTTGCAGAGTTTTATCTGCTGTCCGCGAAACGAGGAAAGGTCTCCCAGCGCCCTGGCAGCCTCTTTCTTCTTGCGCTCCGCCCAAACACCATGTGCCTCGTCATCGCTCGTTGCCGTAGTCAGGTCAGCCATCTCGGAAAGGCTAATTGTAAGATGCATAGCCTTGTCGCGAAGTGGAAAAGTTTCAGCAATCTGCAAAGCAGTTTGGAAATACTCCGCCGCCTGTTTGTAATCGCCCTTGTCGAAAGCTTTCTGTCCCTTATAGTCGAAGTCCGACCAGATGTACTCAAAGAGGCGATACGACTGGCTGTATGCGACCCATCCCAGGCAGACTGCGCTGACCAGAAAATAGGCAGCGAACATTCTTACACCGATAGCCTTTCCTGCTTTCTTAGTGAGCGGAATCTTGCGAAGCTTGCCGATTACGATAGAGCCCAAACTACTCTTCTTGCGGCGTGAAAGCGTGAAGAGATCCTGCTCCAGATCTTGCGCAGTCTGGTATCTGTGATTGCGATCTTTGGCCAGACATTTGAGGACGATTCGATCGAGCTCGGGTCCCAGATGCATGCCTTTTCTCACCTCAGACGGGGGAATGGGAACCTCCTCATTGTGCATTCGCATAGTATCAAGGGCGGTGACACCTTTGAAAGGGACATCACCGGTCAAACATTCGTAAAAAGCACATCCCAGGGAGTAGATGTCCGAGCGCGCATCGATCTTGTCTCCCCGGCATTGCTCCGGGCTCATATATCGAGGACTGCCAAAAATATCGCCAGTGCGCGTCACATTGATCGAGTCTTCTTCCAGAGCCCGGGCAATACCAAAATCAACCAGCTTGGGCTGCCAGCCGCCCTCGAATGCCCGCGAAAGCATTATGTTTCCCGACTTGATATCGCGGTGGATGATACCCTGCTTGTGCGCATAGGCGAGAGCACCGGCGCACTGACGCATGATATCGATGGTCATCTCTACCGGCAACCCGGTCGTGTTTTCCACATGATTGAACAGAGTTTTCCCCTCTACATACTCCATGGCTATGTAGGGCTCACCTTCGGCAAAAGTGTTCATTTCGTACACGCTGACGATATTCGGATGGTTAAGAATGCCGACAGCCTTTGCCTCACGCTGGAATCTGAGCAAGCTTTCCTGCTTGATCTGGCGCCCGGGCAAAAGAACTTTTATGGCAACGTCTCGCCCGAGGGCCAGGTCCCGAGCCTTATAAACAGCACTCATGCCGCCTTCCGCCAGCTTGGCGTCCACTCGAAAATGGTCTGCAATGACGTTGCCGACCAGTCCGTCCGGCTGATTTAGCTTGTCTTTTAAGACGACATTATCGGAAGAATGAGTCAGATCGTCCTGAAAAAGCTTGTCGACCGCCTTTCTCTTGAGCCACTTAAAATCGGCAGAATCCTCGGAAGGCTCCACCAGTTCATCATTTTCGGTCTTTTTGTCTGGACTATTGCTCAAACAAGGGTTACCGACGCTACCCTTTATCTATGCCCAAGTTCCTGCTGCTTCTGCCTGTACATAGCAGCGGCACGGTACTCTCCCTGACGTTCGGCTACGGAAATTAACTTCGAATAAAGAAGCCGTTTCACAGTGCTATTGACTCTGTAAGCATGTGCAAGTCGCTTCTCTGCTTCCTGCAAAACATCGTAAGCCTCCGCATATTGCTCCTGGCGCATGTAAACTGCAGCGAGATCAACCGCCACAGGAAAGTATTGTGGTGGCAGCTCATTTCTGGATTGCAAAATTTGCAGTGCTTGCACCATATATGGTTTCGCTTGCGCAGTCTTTTCGTGGCGGGCATATGCGCTCCCTGCTACAGCCAATGCTTCGGCTTCCAGTAAATACGTCGACTCTGCGCCGATTGCCGCCGCACGAAGGCACAGGGAATTACACAATGAAAGGTCACCTGTCTCTTGCGCCATGTTTGCGGTATTAATCAAACCACGTGCCAAGCTTTCTCCCCGGACGTGCAATGATTCCATCTGCTTAATTGCAGCCAGGCATCGAACCAGAGATTGTCGACTTGGAGCCTCCATGCTGGCGATCCATATTTCCGAAGTTAACAACAAAATTCTGAGCCTCTGGCTGTGCTGCGAAGTCTTTGAAATCATACGAGCGCGTCCCATATAAAAAGACGC
>JAYRNY010000788.1:0-4654 GCA_041911975.1 bacterium
CTCGAGCCGGCATGTTCAAGCCGCGGCGCATAACGTCATAAACTTCAGCGATCAGCTGCATATCACCATATTCGATACCGTTGTGAACCATTTTTACGAAGTGCCCGGCCCCGTCAGGTCCCAAATAAGTTACACAAGGACCATCGTTGACCTTAGCGGCGATCGCCTCCCAAATTGGTTTTACATATTCATAAGCAGCCTTGTCGCCGCCGGGCATCAAGGAAGGACCCCAGAGGGCGCCTTCTTCTCCGCCGGAGACCCCCGAGCCGATGAAATTGATCCCTTTTTCTCGCAGATCCTTTTCTCTTTTTTGCGTGTCGGTGAAATGCGAATTGCCGCCGTCGATTATTATGTCGCCCTTTTCCAGGTCAGGAAGCAGTTTCGCTACAGTTTGATCGACAGCTTCGCCGGCTTTCACCAGCAAAATGATTTTGCGCGGCTTTTCCAAACTCTCGACAAAGCTCTTCTCATCGCGGCAGCCAATTACCGGCTGATTTTTGCCGCGTCCGGCCACAAAAGCATCTACCTTATCGACGCTGCGATTATAGACGGCAATTTTGAAACCATTTCTGGCAATGTTCAAAGCCAGATTTTCGCCCATTACGCCCAATCCGATCAATCCGATCTTTGCTTTGTCAGCCATTTTGCCGCTCCTATGATTTTGCTCAACTTGTTTCGAAAAGTGCCTGTAACTCTCTAAAGTTCCGAGGCAATGTCTTTATCGATGTACCAATAAAGCGTTCCATTTTCCGCATTCACGTTTTGACTGGGGTACTTTCCTGCCGGTCCGGTGAGCACATCTTTCAGGATGGCGGCTTTAGCTTTGCCGCCGGCCATGAATACAATGTGCCTGGAATTATTGATTACCGGATAGGTGGTGGTCAGTCTTGTCGTGTTTAGCTTTTCAACTTTGTTTTCGATAAACCATCTTTGTCTTTCTCCCAGCCCCGGAGATCCTGGAAAGAGCGAGGCAGTGTGACCATCTTCACCCAGGCCCAGGAGCATGAAATCAAACTGCGGGAACTGATCGGAAAGCCGGAAAAATTCGTGCATCGCTCTTTCATAATCGATGGCAGTCGCTTTGGGATCCATGTCCGGATCGCTCAAGGCAAAGACATTTTCACGACTCAGTGAAACCTTGGACAGAAGCGCTTCTGTAATCATTCTTTGATTGCTGTCCGGGCTCGTATATGGAACCGTTCTCTCATCACCGAAAAAGACCACGACTTTGCTCCAGTCGATTTTCGCCGAGACTTCCTTTTCTGCCAATTTTGCGTAGAAACCCTTGGGAGTGTTGCCGCCCGAAAGAGAGATGACAAAACGTCCGCGCGCTTTTATAGATTCGTCGGCCAGCTTGATGAACAGCTCCACCATGCCGTCTACCAGGGCATCATAACTAGGGAATACATTGACGTTTTTCTTGTCCGTAAAAGACGATTGCATTGTTTCTCCTTTGTTATTTGGCAGCGTCGATTAGCTTGACCACGCAATCCAGGGTTTGCCGGAAGACTGCATCGTCAGGCAAGGATTCCATTGCAAAATCAATCAGGTGCGCTTCGGTCAGCTCGACCAGACTTTCTGCGCTCTCGGCAGTGCTTGCAGGTTGCCCTTCTTCACACTCACAATCGTTGAGCACATAGATGCAAGGCGAGCCGGATCTCTGCTCGGCTACCATGCGCTCTAACATGACTTTTCCGTCTACCGGCGTTTCTGCTTCGATTGCTACCGAGCAAACCGAGCCGCTGCTCAATTTGTCGCAGGCGAAAGGCTCGATTGCCGCTTCGATGATTTTCTCCTTGCTTTCGAACTGCCCGGAGAATTTGCCGTCCGTCCATTGAGCCGACTTTCTCGTCCAGGCGAGCCTTGATGAAAGCCAGGCAAGCAAGAGCAATGGTTGAACCGGAATGTTGGCTGCATCTTTCGAGTCGGCCTGAGCGTAGGCTATCTTCACTCTGGTTATGCCGGGTAGGGACGGTATGGACATAGGCGGAGCCGCATCGCTGAAGGCATCAGCAATGGCGCGGCGCCAGGGTATGAGCCGGCCCCAGTTGAGGTCGAAAAGATGTTTTTTGTTTTTCGCCGAACAAATGCCGGACATCTCTTTGATAAACGATCTGGCATCTGCCGCTCGCCATGAATCAACAATCAACATATCGACGAAGCGAGAAAACGGCTCCAGATAACCTTTATCAAGACGGTTGGCCCGCCACCAGAGAATCACCGGCAAATCGTGAATCACCAGTGGCGATACCACGCTAGCCAATTCCTTGGTGCCCTCGCCGTCATAGCGAACAGTAATTTGCTCGGAGCAAATTTGCTTGAGAGACTTTGCGTCAGCCATATGGCAGCGGGCGGAAACCCACGCTTCCAGGCGCTGCTCTGCGGACCGGCGAGAGATAGCCAGAATTGCTCTTGATGGATGACGAATGGCCACTTCATCGAGAATGGCTGATGCTTGAACTTCCGCGTCTGCATCTTCGCTGTATAAAACTATGTTTGCCGTACAAGCCCGCATCACATTGGCAGGTTTCGTCTCTGATTCGCTGGCGACAGCGTCCTTTCCCTCCGTCACTTTCACCGGCGAGTGATCGCTTTTCGGGTCCGTTTTGGAAATATCGATGGCCCGCCACAAGTCCTTGAGTTCACGTTCAATCTTTTGAACGTCAACCTGAGCCAGGCGGCCGGAAAGAAAGTTATTCGTTTCAACTGTCGATTTGCGTTTGTCGGTACTGGATGTCATATTACAAGCGCCTCCAGGCGTGTCCTGTCGATGCAATCAATTCGTCCGCTTCAGCCGGTCCCCAGGAACCGGCGGCATAATTGGGGAAGCGCGGCTGCGGTCCCTTCTTTTGCTTGGCCATGTCCCAATTCCCGAGCAGCGGCTGAATAAAGCGCCATGATGTCTCGACCGAGTCGGTTCTGGCAAAGAGCGACGCGTCACCCAACAGGCAGTCGTGAATCAAGCGCTCGTAGGCGCTGGGGCTGCGCACGCCGAAAGCCGTTCCATAATTGAAATCCATGTTCAGCCAGCGAATCTGCGTTGTCGCACCGGGCTGCTTGGTGGCGAATTTCAGCGAAATGCCTTCGTCAGGCTGGATTTTGAGAACCAGAACATTGGGGCTGAGCAAATCGTCGCCGCCTTTCTCACCGGGCTGCAAGCCGGCAAGACCGGCAAAAAGGCTGTGTGGGGCTCTTTTGAAGTGAATGGCAATTTCGGTAAGAGACTTAGCCAGGCGCTTGCCGGAGCGGACATAGAAAGGCACATCAGCCCAGCGCCAGTTGTCGATATTGAGCTTTAAGGCGGCATATGTCTCGGTCGCCGAGTCAGGAGCGACCCTGGCTTCTTGCCTGTAACCGGGCACCTTGGCGCCGTTTATGTAACCCTCGCCATACTGACCGCGCACAGCAGAACGGTCTACGTCTTCCGGCAATATCGGTCTGAGAGCCTTCAGCACCTTGGCCTTCTCGTCGCGCGAGGCCTCCGGCTCCAGCGAAGCAGGAGGTTCCATGGCCACAAGCGAAACCAGCTGCAACATGTGGTTTTGAATCATATCGCGCAGGCAGCCTGACTCTTCATAGTAGGGTCCTCGCTCCTCCACGCCGAGAGTTTCGGCAATTGTTATCTGCACATGATCGACATGCTGGCGATTCCACAAAGGCTCGAATATGCCGTTGGCAAAGCGCAAAACCATGATGTTCTGCACAGTTTCTTTGCCCAGGTAATGGTCTATGCGGTAAACCTGGTGCTCGCTCAATACCTTGTGAATGTGATCGTCTAAAGCCAGAGATGAAGCGAGATCATGCCCGAATGGCTTTTCAACGATCACTCTTTGCCAGGGCTTGTCGGTGACGCTCTTTTGCGAAATCAGTTTGGACTTGGCCAATTGCGTGATAATCGGCTCGTAAAGACTGGGTGGTGTGGACATATAGAAGACATGGTTGCCGCCTGTGCCATGTTTTTCTTTTAGCTCCGACAGAAATTTGGCCAGCTCATCGAAAGAGCCTTCTTCAGTGAAATTGGAAGGACGATAGTAGAGACATGTGGCAAAGCGGTTCCAGACTTCTTCTTCGAACTTCAGATCTGGCGCATATTTTTGTATCGATTCTTTCATCGAATTGCGGAATGCTTCGTCTTCTATGACCGTGCGCGACATGCCGACAACAGCAAATGTGCGCGGCAGAAGTCCATCGATGTAAAGCGCATAGAGTGCAGGCAATAGTTTCCTCTTAGTCAGATCCCCGTGGGCACCCAGAATGACCATGACAAAGGGATCGACGGCTCGATCTTTCGGCAAGCCCTCGAGGAGCGGATTGTCTACAACAGCACTTCGTGTCATCTATCCAACCTCACTAGCAAAAATTCAAGACCACTTGACGGCCGGAAGTTGCCTGCCGACGCCATGAAGAGCAAAGAGTACACCTTTTTCCCTATGCATACATTTAATGCCGGGCTTTTGCCTTATCCCTTGAAGCGGAACACTTCGCGAAGTGTTGAATGCTCGCATTATGAAAACCGTGGACGGCTTATGCTGACGATAGACAAAAGGCGAGAACTAATTTGTACGCGCTCTGGGTTCAGCTGTGCTGTACCCTCGCGTGCGGTTCTCGCCGCATTCTACAGGCTAAGAGGCAGAAAAAATAATGGCGATGCATC
>JAYRNY010000789.1:0-7168 GCA_041911975.1 bacterium
AGCATTGCTAAGGATGCGCAGCCAACTGCCGGGGCGCCTGCTGCCCCCACAAATTCCGGCACCGTTGATAACTTCAAAACTGCCCTGCTGAATATTGTGAGAACCGCGCGAGAAATGGGAGCGAAAGAACAAGCGGGCCAGGATGGGCAGCCAGCTCCAATCGCACAACCAACCGCGGGTTAATGCAGATGAACATATCGATTTCAATGAATTCACATTCAGCTGAAGTATCAATGGAACCAAGTGGAACGACAGAAGGCTCAAACCTTAGGATCTCCGACCATGAGCTGATTGACGCTCTCATCTCATTGGCAGAAATGCTTGATGCTGCAAAGGAAGAAGTCGAAACCCATGAAGAGAAGAAGCTGTTTCATCCAATCATTGAGGAGTGCAAAGAAGAGGAGCGTTTTTCCTTCCTGTCTGGCTGGGATCGATTGATGACCAGGTTTAGAGATAGCTGCACAGATAGAAACCTGTATAGAGTGTGCTTTTAGGCGCAAATCTAGTTTTGACTAAACAAAAAAGTCACAGGTCTTTCCGAACTTATAAAGCCAATTTCAATAAACTCTAGGTAATGAAGCCGAGGTTGAGCCTTGCACTCCGGCGCAAAGCTTGGATTGCGAACAGCGTTTGTAAAAGGACTAAGCATCAATGACTAGAAGCAGCTTTTCAAATGGTATCGCACAGTTTTTTTCAGGTACTGGCATTGCAACATTGCAGGATCCATTGTGCTACTCGTTTTCTCTTGAAAAAGGTAAGACGTGTCGCATGGATGGTTTGACCGTAAACGTTGATGCTGATGGCGCCATCTGGGGCGCTCAATATGACACAGGCCAAGCGGTGCGGCATAACGAAAGATACACAATGGCAAAGGGTGTGAATAGTGCACTTTGGTTGGGTGACGGAAAAGGTATGTGGCACCCCCTTGATTAAGCTTCATTACCCGTTTCTATTGGCATAGCCAATTTTGAAGTTAGGAAGCACTTACCGCCCAGCGATCGGTTGCTTCCTCTTTGGCACATTCCATTGGAGGCGAGCGATAAAACATGCATCTTGATTTGCTTTTGGTTGACGGTGCTTACATCTTTTTTGTGGTCGTGGGGGCTTGTGTGATGACCGGGCTCCAATGCGGTATTTCGACCAGCTATGTGTTTCCACTTGGCAGAAAAGTCGGACCGAACTATTGGGGAACTGTATATGGGAACCCTGACGAAAACACTTGCGAACCGACAATTCCTCTTCATCCGCCAGCCCGTGAGATGGAGAGCAATTACGGACGCAGAACGTAGGTGGGAAAATGCTGGAAATCTTTTGCATATTGCTGGTAATGATCTTTGCTTTCGGGCATGGCCACATGGCTTTCGTTAGCGGCATTCTCTGGTTTCTCGATGAAGCGGAGGGTACTGAAATGCCCTGGAATTTTGAGACTTTCATGGCTGCCATGATAGTTCCCCTCGGATTGATTATCACGTCGGTGGAGTTGTATTTGCTGTTTCACTCGATTGGAATGTAGAAAAAAGGTTTTGGTTGAATGAATAACTGAATAGTAAGTTCAGTGATTAAGAGGCTAAAAGGCAGGAGCGAGTAATCGATTCTGCCTTTTGGTTATTAGGTGTGTACAGGTGTCGATACGAATTAACAGGGCTTTCAAATCATTGCTAAAAGAACCCCCGGCAACTACAAGCCTGTTTCCTCCACCAATGCTAAAAGGCTCAGGCGGTGTTCGTTCATGCGCTCTGCAATGACCCGAGGATTCAAACAATCCAGGAAGGACTTCTGGCCTGAAGAAATGAACAATCTTCGAATTGCTATGTTATATGGAGTAGTAGTTGCTTTCAAAAAAAAGAATTGCGTCTGTTGATTTTCAACGCATGACCGGACGGCAAGATATTCCTGCCGCCCGGCCCTGCGAAGTTCTAGGCGCGAGCCCTGGGTGCTAGTGCTGCGTCGCCAGAATGTGATGGCGCTGCTTGTGCCCGCGATGACCTGGGGTGACAGGCAGCGGCTTGCATGCCGTGACGCCGCCCTGCGTGTCGAGAACCATGCCCCAGCCGCAGTGCTTGACGCTGGCATTGGCGACAGCAGTGCTGCCCAGACCGGCGATGCCCGTGCTGATGGCGGTGGCGATGAGACCTGCAGCGATGATTGATCGAGTCTTCATTGGTTTTTCCTTTTCTTAGCCAGGCGCTTTTCGCCTGGATTTATGTTTCTTTTGCTGGAGTTGAACAGGACTTTTCCAGTGTCAGTTTCGCTCTTTTGGCGCAATTGCCGCACTGCGTACCGACTTTCAAGTCCCTGGTCAGTTTTCGCCAGTTGCAGCCGCTCGCTCGTGCAAAGTCTGCAATCTGACTGTCAGTGACTGCGTAGCAAATGCAGATGTACATTGCTACCACTCTCTTTTCTGTGGAGCGGTCGAGGTCTTAGTCCGCTATGGACGGACGGCAGGATGCCCTGACCGCCCGTCCATACGATATACCTGGAGTGCTGTGGATGATTGAACTTCTTCTTTGCAGTTCGAGAAGCTGGCGCGCCGTGTTGGTCGCGTCATCGACGGCACTGTGAAACTGTCCTTCGTGAGACACTCCGAGCACACGCAGTGCTTCCAGCATGGAGATCTCTTTTACGTGCCCGGTCAGTATTGCCGTCAGCACTGCGATGTTCATGTGTTCTGTGCCGAATGGGTATGGCGCAGTGCACAGTCTCGTTTGCTGCCGGAAGAACCGCAGATCGGCGCGTCCCTGGCTCACCCAGAGGCGATTGCGCGAATCGAACCTTTCTTTGAGAATTTTTACTGCGTCGGAATATGGAATTCCGGAGCGGTTCAGCTCTCGTTGGGTCCAGCCAGTCAGTTCGGTACAGTACGCGCTTATGCGCGAAAACTGTGGCTTGATGGGAATCGACAGGCGATCGCTGATCTTGCGGTTTTTCAGATCGACTTCAGCGATTCCTATCTCGATGATTTCCTGAGACTCTCCCTTGGGAAAGACATTGTCCGGATAGCACGTCGCTTCAACGTCGATGACGTTGACCTTGTCGAAGCGGAGCATGACTACCTTTCTTCTGCTTGCTTGATCTCGTAGGCGATCTTCGGTGAAAGTCGAGGTCACTAAGCTCTTCGACCGCTATTTGAAGAAGGGCTTAGCGACAGCGACATGGGCAGAGTTATGAACTCAGGCGGCTGCTGTGAATCAAGAGCGCCCGACCTTTTGCGCCCAGTACAGCAGTCCGCTGATGACGCCGAAGAACACCGCCGAGAGCACATGACCGATGAGCAACGCTGCGACGGCGAAGATGCCGGCGGTGATGCTGTGGGCAAAGCGGACTCGCTTGTAGATGAGCAACCAGCCCGCGGCGAAGGCGATCGAGATGAGCAGAGGAGTGGATACCAGCAGAGCGACAAAGGCGACGCCGGAGGCGGCCGCCACGCGGTGCTTGTATTCGGAGCTGGCGACACCTGCGGCGGCGAGCAGTCCCAGACCCAGAGTGACGTTGGTGAAGAAGGCAACCGCACCGATGACGGCGTAGAGAACCGCCGATGTGTTGGGCGTGAAGGTGTGCTTTCCGAGCTTGAAGGAGAACTTTTCGAGATTCATTTTCGCTCCGTTTTTGTGTTTTTATGGTTTTGAGTTTGCAATTGCGAAGATACAAATGCACTAGATTGGCGCCTGTACAACAGTTCCGTCGGCGGATAGATGATCAGCCTATGATGAAACCGAGCATGAACACCGCAACAACGAGAAAGCTAATGATAAAAATCACCAGCCCTTTCGACTTCCTGTTCATCAGTTTCCTTTCGAGCTTTATCTCAGCCGACCCAGGGAAAGCTCAGGCAGTCGAACTGGAGTAGCGGCACTGCATAGATAGCCAAAACGGCCAGGCAAGCGCCGACTCTTTTGAGAATCTGCATTGTTGGTGCACTCCTTTCACATCTTCGACAGCGCCCGTGAATCGGTTGGATACTCGCGCCTGAGCAGCTTCCAGTTATTGATGACGACCTTGTGCTCTCCACCGAATTCCATGAACAGATGTTTTGCAATCTCGTTGGGGATGAACTCCCTTGCCACATCAAGTTCGATGTGCTGATCGATGGTCGCGGTGGCGTTGCCGAAATACCAGTTTGCGCTTCCGATTTGACTGGCGCTGTATGCCACGAAATAAGTGATTTTCATCTCGTTGAACTGGTCGTCGATGAGAGCCCTCTGCTGGTGGTGCGCGCGCGCTTCGGCGGAGAAGTGGGAGTTCAGCAGAATCCAGTTGCTGAGGATGACTTTGTAGTACCCGGGGCAGATGGCGCTCAGATTTGCCGCAATATGTTGCGTGACAGCTTCGCGAACTGCTGATTCCTCCATCGGCTGTTCGGTCGTCACCTCGTAGTTGTCGAAGGACCAGCCTCCGTCTCCGTGTCGTTGGTAGCTGTACGCGACGAAATAGGAGTGAAGCATCAGAACATCAACTCAATTCTTTCTCTTGTTTGGCCGGCTTGACGGTATCTCGGATTTAGAAAAGCTCTACTTCGGGCGTGCCTTTCGGCAAGACCACATCGGTCAGCCGCACGAACTCCTGCGCTTCGAGCTTCCATTGCAGTTGCTCGTTGTGGCGGGTGAGATTCGCAATCCTGTAGTCGGCGGCTACGAACTCCAGCGTAATGCTGGCGCTCTGTGCTGCAGATAACAGCTCGTCGTCGAAGGACTTGTGCACATGAAGCGGTACGCTGAGCGCGTGGGAAACGACAAGTGCATGGAGAAGAACCTTGTCGTAATCCTTGGTCCAGTACTCCCAGCCGGTAGTTCCCTCCCAGGTGAACTGGTTGAAGATCATGTGTATGAACCTGTCACGTCCATTACCCAGCTTGCGGTTTGCCAGCGTGACAGCCCGGTCCACTCGGCTGCGCTCGGAGTCGTAGTCCAGGGGCTTCATCCAGGCTTTGTAGCCAGTGTCATGCGCTAGATCCCTGGCGAGGAGACTGATTTGCTTGTCACCTCCGGGAAATTCCAGTGAGAGAAACACAATTATTCCTAACTAATTGACTTACGAAATTTCTTAACTCAGATTGCCTGAGCCAGATGTTTGCTTTCCTCGTCGACCATGCCGGGGATGAATCGTTGCAGCAAATCGTTCAGCGATTCGGGCACCTTGAGCTGAGACAGCGCCTGCCTCATTGCCGACGGGTGGGTCGTTGGAGCAGTTGCGCTCGATCTCGACCTTCCATCGCTCGTTTTCACGTTTTATTGCGCTCAGTCGAGTCTGGTACAAATCCCGGGCAGCAACAATGTTTTCAGTAAACGTCATCTGACTATCCGTTATTTTGCTCTGCTGCCTTTAGTTGTTCGGACGCTTCAGATCCCGCGAGCCGCGTCGGCGCGCCCGTCGATGAGGGCGTTGAGTTCTTCGGCGGACAAGGACGAGAGGAAGGCGACCTCTTCTGCGGAAACAGCCTGGAGAGGCGCGTCCGTCAGGCTGCTGTAGGTAGCGTCGGCCTTGCGGTTTTTCTTGCTGTTTTTCTTACGATTCTTGGGCATGACTAAATCCTTTCAGTGCTTTGTCTTGCCTTGAAACATCAGAGCCGAATGGGGAACTCGTCACTCGGGAATGACTATGCGGTAGTATTCCTCCGCCATACCCTCGTAACCCCATCGCTTCGCCGATAGTCTGCAGCGCTCAGTGACCCTGGCGAACATGTCGAATTTGTCCCATTGGCTTTCGTGCGCTGCAATAGCGCGGTTCATCTCGAGCCGGCGATCACCGACATCGATATGGCAATTCGCTTCGTATGGGCCGACCAAAGGGTCGCCGAACCAGAGGACTTCACGCACGTGATGCCCGGGCAGAGGCTCTCTCCAGAACTTCCACCAGGCAAAGTGAAATTCCTGGCGGGCACTCGGGTAAATAGCTTCCCAGACTGCCAGGGCTCCATACCGGTGATCCGGGTGCTCGACACCGAAAGATGCCGACGTGAGATTTGCCGGGCAGAAGGTGACGATGGCGTATGGTCTGAGGAAGTGAATCACATTGTTCATGAGCTTTTGCAGGCGACCCTTTCTGTATTCCTTCGCCAGACCACCGTCCGGGCGCCGAAGAAAGGTCACATGCTTGACGCCCACCGCGCCGGCGGCTTGCCTCTGTTCTTGCTCACGAATACGCACATGCCCATTCTTCTCGCCGCTGGTGACCACCACATAGATCACGTTGACTCCGGCGGCGGTCAGCGTTGCGGCCAGCCCGGCAGCGTGGAAGTCCAGATCGTCAGGATGAAAGCCGATGAAAACAACCGATCCGCGGTTTACGTAATCCCGCGGCTCGAGGCAGTTTCGATCCTCGACTTTCTCTTCTTTGCTGTGCCGACTCTTGCGGAACTGATCAAACGAAATAACGGTCACCTCATTCTCCTCTCAGTGCCGTATTGCAGGGTGAATATCAATGCATCTGCGGCGCAGTGCCGGTTTCCAGCGCGGAGAGAAACTCGCTCACCGCTGAGTACCAGTCGTCACGTGCGTGCATGCCTGTATGGGCCGCGCCTGGAAGAACAACCAGCCGAGTGTTCGGCCCAGCTGTTTTTGCCAGCCGCTGCGAGTGTTTCTTGTCGACGACGGAGTCCTGGTCACCGTGCAGGATGAGAAGCGGTGGATGACCGGACTCGATGCTGGCTGCCGTCGACAGGTGCAACTTCGGAAACATGCAGCCCGGGTAGATTCTGAGAACCGGAATCATGTCTTTAATCTGGACTTCCAGCGTACTGAAGCCTGATTGCAGAATCAGCCCGCAGCACTTTCTCTTCGACGACACAAAAGCGGCAACCGAAGCTCCCAGGCTTTCGCCGTAGAGCACGATTTGGTCAGCAGTGTAGCCTAGTTGAATAGCGGCATCGTAGGCGGCAAGCCCATCTTCGAGTAATGATTTGACGGAGGCACGCCCTTCGACATCGCCGAATCCTCTGTAGTTAAAGGTAAACACAGAGGCTCCCGTGCTCAGGAGAGCTTTTACGCGAATCAGGTTTTTGACCTGATTGCTTCTACGCCCACCGTAGTAAACAAACAGCTTTTGACCGCCGGCGTATGTGTATACGTGTCCACAGAGTGTGTGCACTCCGCCGGACACAAATTGGATCTCCCGAATGTCTGGTTTGTTCGGTTGATCGCCGTCTGTACGCTCTCCCCTGCAACGAGGCAAG
>JAYRNY010000790.1:0-4116 GCA_041911975.1 bacterium
AGAATTAAGGGTAGTCGTCACGGCGGTTCTCCTTGTTTTTAGCAATGCCGCTCGTCAACAGCTACAAGCGCTTTGCTGCCCTTTTGCAGCTTATAGATTTTGGGCAGCGTAAAAGGGATGTTCAGATCCTATCGTGTAATGACGCGAAACTGCCAGGATTTACTAATTTTTCACGAGCGGAACGATTATTTTTTGAGACCGAAGAATTCTTCAATTGCCTCAACTATGCGGGTGGAAGCCTGTCCGTCCCCGAACGGATTGACTGCGTTTGACATGCGCTTGTAGCTGTCAGGTGTCGTCAAAAGCTCACGGGCGGCGCTCACGATGCCTTCTTGATCGACACCGACCAGTTTTGCTGCTCCGGCACTGACCGCTTCCGGACGCTCCGTATTGGTGCGCATAACCAGAACCGGTTTTCCAAGAGATGGCGCTTCTTCCTGAATACCGCCCGAGTCCGTAAGGACGAAATTGCAGCGGCGCATCGCATACACAAACGGCACGTAATCCAGCGGTTCAACGCAGATCAGGCGGTCGTGCCCTGCAAATACCGGCTCGATGGAATTGCGAACAATCGGGTTTTTGTGGATTGGATAGAAAATTTGCACGTCCGGAAATTCTTCCGCGATCACTCTCAGGGCGCGTGCAATCTCGGTCATGGCGCTTCCCCAGTTCTCACGCCGGTGCGCCGTGACCAGGAGCACACGGTAGCGCTCGAAGTCGACGTTTGCAAAGAGGGCGCGGTCGACTTTCGATTCATCTATTCGCGAGGATGTGTCGAGCAAGGCATCGATGACTGTATTGCCCGTGAGATATACGTTCTCGACAATGTTCTCGCGCTTCAAGTTTTCCACAGCCAGAGGCGTGGGCGCGAAGTGAAGGCTGGCCAACTTTCCTGTCAGGCGCCTGGACATCTCCTCGGGAAATGGGTTGTAGCGATCTTCGGTGCGCAAGCCTGCCTCGACGTGGCCGACCGGTATTTTTCTGTAAAAAGCGGCCAGCGATGCAGCCATCACTGTGACCGTATCGCCTTGCACCAGAATCAAATCGGGCTGGACCTCTTCAAGCAGATCGTCCATGGCCTTGATAACTCTGGAAGTCAAATCAGCCAGGGTTTGACCATGCTTCATCAAGTTGAGATCGTGATCGGCAGTGATGCCGAACCACTTCAGCATCTGATCGAGCATCTCTCGATGTTGCGCTGTAAGAGTGACAATTGGTTCTAAGTTTTCTGACCGGCGCAATGCATGGACGACCGGAGCCAGCTTGACAGCCTCCGGACGCGTTCCAAACACACACATCACGCGCCTTTTCATCAACTGGATTCTAACCCATTTACAAACACAAGTGGGACTTGCCGAAAGCGACGCAACTGATCGAAACACAGGCGTTGTAAGTAGCTGGCGTCTGGCTATGATCTATATGGAAACCACCATGGCGTTTGTTATCTGATAGACTCGTGGCAACTGACCGAACTCACAGAAATGGGCCAATGACATATCGCCAGAGGTTGACGTGGACGTAATCGTTGAAGGAAAAATCACTCCGGAAGAAGGCATCGACGAAGTCATTCAGACCGTCATCGATCTCAAAGCCGTGAACAATCCAATTTTGCGGGTAACCTGTGGTGACTCTGACATGCAAGGGCGTGTCGCTTTTTCGCAAGGCGGATACATCCTGGGCGGGCAAGTGGCTGAGTCCGGTGAGACCGGATACGCTGCAGTGAAAAAACTTCTGGAAGTGCGCAAAGGAAATTACGCGATTCTCGATCCGGGCCGCACTTATGTGCCGGAAGTAAATCAAAGTCTGTGGATCAAAGGCGAAAAGGTAATCGACAGGTTGCCCAACTTGCCGGAAAGCGTTGACGATCTTCTCGATGCCAATCCGGAAGACCTGGCTCAAAAAGTCGAGCACACTCCTATCGGTCGTATCGACATCAAAACCGATCGTTCCGAGGACGCAACAGGTGCGCCGGCTACGACAGTTGAAGACGTTAAGAGTAAAGCCCGCCAGTTGGACCTTTCTGGCGCTAAGACCGTCCAGCAGTTAATCATTTACGCAATTGCTGCAATCGTCGGAACTTACATTGCCATCAATTACGGCGCCGATATCTACTTCTTCATCATGAAAATTCTGAGCGACATGGGTGTTGGCATGTAGTCTGGCACTGCGGATGGAAACTTGATGTCCGCAAAAGAAGTGCCCTGGATAAACATTGAGCTTGAATGTTATTCGCGTCAGTCTAAGCGGCGAACATTGTTCTACGACTGGCGATCGGACAATTCGGCGCACCTGAATTCATCAACATCGAGTTCGGCAGAAACATCAGAGCGTGAATCTAAGAAAAAACGTTCGGCGATGGAAACATTAGACGAGAATGCAGCTTTGCAAGCTGTTTCCCGGAGCGATCTTCAGAGTGGGAAAAATGAGAGAACACATTTTGATCAAACATTAGACAGTGAGAAACCTCTGCTAATTGCTTTCCATGGGGGTTCCGGTCAGCCGGAGCAAATGGAAAAATTGACCGGTTTCATTTCACTTGCTAAAGAGAGAAATTTTTTTGTCGCCTATCCGGAAGGATTAAATCGGCATTGGAACGACGGAAGAGATCTCCCAAAGAGAAGGGAGATTGATGACGTTGATTTCTTAGTCAAACTGATCGATCACCTGCGCCAGTCGTTTCCCATAGACAGCAAGCGCGTTTACGCGTGTGGCATTTCCAACGGCGGCTTCTTTGCGCAATACTTGGCGGTACGTGCGCCAGGTCTTTTGGCGGCTGTGGGCTCAATTGCTGCAACGGTTCACGAACCGATGTACAGGAATTTGGTGATTCCGCAGCCGATTCCAATTGTTTTCGTCATCGGCAAGGAGGACCCGGTCGTTCCTTTTGCCGGCGGCGATATTGAACTTGCTCGGAAAAAAGCTGGGCAAGTTGTGCCTGTAGAGGATGCTTTGAACTACTGGATCGCCGCTAATCATGCCGATCCGTGTTGCTCAGAAGTTTTACTTCCAGTATTGGAATCAGGTGATCCGACCCGAGTTTTGAAACGAGTTTATTCGCCTTTGGAAAACGGAAAGCCTGTTGTTGCCTTCATCGTCGAAGGCGGAGGACATGCCTGGCCTAATGGCTGGCAATATTATCGAGAGCGCTACATCGGCACTACAAGCCGACAACTCGATACCAGCCGCGAACTTCTGGACTTCTTTTTTCAGTTTTCGCAATAGCACCCCAACCTGTAGGGGCGGTATTCTTGCCGCCCGATACATCGAACCCCAACCTGTAGGGGCGGCTTACAAGCCGCCCGCTGCCGCGTGTAAGCGGCCAGTTCATGGGAATTAGCGGGGCGTGTACAGGTTTGTTAGTTCGCGCTAATCTTTGCGAATTCCCGCCCATTGGTTTCTTTATTTGCGGCAACTGTGTTAGCTGCTAATTTTGCCGGCAACGCTTTGGCGCTAATATTGAGCGCATGCCGAGACGCCTTCATCCCGAAACCCATAAAATGCAGAGTATCGGATGGCTTCGCGCTGCCGTACTGGGGGCTAATGACGGCATTGTCTCGACGTCCAGCCTTCTACTCGGTGTTGCGGCATCGGGCGCGGAGCATACGAGCATTCTCATTTCCGGTATCGCCGGTCTTGTTGCCGGCGCCATGTCGATGGCTACGGGAGAATATATCTCCGTCTCTTCGCAGGCTGATACTGAAAGGGCGGCTCTGCAAGAGGAGCGCCGTGAACTCGATGAAAATAGAGCAGGAGAGCATGCCGAGTTGGCAAGGATTTACATGCGCCGGGGGCTGGATCAAGAGCTTGCAAATAGAGTGGCCGACCAGCTCATGGCCCGCGATGCTTTAGGTGCGCATGCCCTGGACGAATTAGGAATTACTGCCTCAGGGATGGCTAATCCATTGCAAGCTGCCATAGCTTCGGCAGCCAGCTTTGCCAGCGGCGCTGCTTTGCCTTTGATTGTCGCGATCGCCATTCCGGCGAAATTGTTGATGCCCGCTATTGTTGTCAGCGCCCTCACCTTGCTGGCGTTTCTCGGTGGTCTGGCAGCGAAAATTGGCGGAGCGCGCATTAGTCCGGCTGTTCTCAGAGTGACCTTCTGGAGCGCGCTGGCTC
>JAYRNY010000791.1:0-6381 GCA_041911975.1 bacterium
CATGTCGTTACTATTACTGATTATCATCCTGGTCAGACGCCCTCAGTTTCCCTGGACAACCAGTGGTCGAGAAGCTCTGATTTCCTCGGAGAAAGGAGGCTTTCTGTCGAGAATTTGTGGACAGCTATGCAATCAGGACCGGAAGCTTTGCAGATAGTACAACAGCAAGTAGACAGCTTGAGAGCGGCCGGTCGTTTCGATCCCGCCAAGGAAATTGAATTGATCCGTTTGCAGGTAGCGGCACGACGCTTCCTTGATTCTGAGCGTGTCACTCACAGCAAGGACCCGAATCTGGAAGAACGAATAGAGAGAAGGAGATTGCAGTACGGCATTATGAATCAAGAGGAACTGAATGCTGCTTTTGACAGAGTCTGGGAGGGTTATGTGTCCCATTGCGCTTCCAGCCAATGCGGTCCCCAGGATAATAGACTTCTGGAGGCTCTGGTCCTGGGTCCGATGACCACCCACGCAGACACCATGCGCCGGATACGGCTGTTGGATGAATTCAGGGTGGTACCGGCCGATTCAATCGACAGGATGATCGGCAGAATGATGACGCGCTGGTCCGACCGTGTTTATTCAGGCAGAGAGACCGCGCTGGCAGAAATTAATTCCTTCGTTGCCACTCTTCCTGAGGCGCGCAGGCGCAGCATTGAACAGTATGCCAGAAATTTGCGCACCTAGGCTCGAGCTGTTTCAATCGGTCTGATTGCAGGGTAAACTAGCAACGGGCCGAAGTGAGCTTGAAGTTGAATGGCGAAAGTACTGGTGATAGAAGATCATCTCGAAGAGGCTATGACTCTGGCTAAGTGGCTGGAGTCTCAAAGCCATGCCGTGGATGTTGTTCATTCAGGCGAAGATGCACTGCATTTGTGCACTTCTTATAAGTATGAATTGCTCATTATCGACTGGGGTTTGCCTGGACTCTCCGGACTGGAGGTCTGTCTCGAGTACAGGCGCAAGGGCGGAAAGGCTGTTGTGCTGATGTTGACCGGGCGAGGCGATGTGCCAAGTAAAGCTGAGGGACTTAACTCTGGTGCTGATGACTATTTGACAAAGCCTTACGACTTGCGCGAACTTTCCGCTCGCGTAGGTGCATTGCTTCGCCGCCCCGCCGATACGATAGTTGAAAAACTTCAATCAGCAGGGGTGGTACTCGATACAGGAACCCGCACTGCTACGCTCGGCAGCCAGCGCACGGTTGAATTGAGCGCCAGAGAGTATGCTTTGCTGGAATATCTATTGAGGCACCAGGGCAAAGTCTATAATGCCAGAGCTTTGCTTGACTTTGTTTGGCCTGTCGAAACTGCAATGTCGGAAGATACGGTGCGCTCTGTGATGAGGAATTTGCGCCAAAAACTCGATGTGGGTGGACGCGAAATCATCAAGACTATACATGGTTCCGGGTACATGATCGCCAGCGACAAATTCAAAGAGACTTAGAATTATTCTCTTTGTTCTTCTTGTCGCGTTCAATCCTCTCTGATACCGGAAACGGTGCGCCGACTTTTCACTCGGCGCACCATAACCAGTCCTGTCCGGTCAAACTAACGTGTTTGCGCGCGCCGCCGTGTCATTGTGCTTGCCAACCCGCCCAGAAATCTGCCGGAGGGCGAAATATGATAAGTGGTTCCATCGACATTTGCGATTCGTATTGAGTCATGTGGAATTCCATGCGCTTCCGCGTAAGCGCTGTTCACCCGACTCGCCCACCATCCCTCGCGCACCGAGCCGTTTCCTCTGAGGGCCGCTATCCATTCGGTGCGTGTTATCGTCGTAGTATGAGTTCGTCCTATCAGAGCTATCTCTGCCAGCGCGCCATCAGGGCTCACAACAGCACCGGCAATGATACCGCTCATCATTACCGAATCGTGGCGCCGACTTCCGTCCTGGAGGTCTCGCACCGTAAATTCGCTGCGTGGAGATGAGCTTAGAGAGCCGGTGCCCGATATCAAACGTCCCATTCCATCTAGGCGGAATTGAGTCCTGGCGTCAGGCGCAATTATCTCCGTTATACCGTGAACACCACTGCCGGTGCGGGAGACAGTCCAGCCTCCTTGCAGTTTGTGGGGTTGCCCATCAGCCGGTATCTTATCTAAGAGAGTCATATCGAGGCTGAGTGTGCGACCGGCTGTATCCTTATGGCTTAGTCCGCGCAATATTCCCAGGTCGTCCACGTCAATGCTCAGTGAGCCGGTGTGGGCGCGATCGGCGGTGATAAACCTTGTTCCGAGATCGCTATGCGGTCCCATTGGAATTCTCCGCGTTTCGTTTGGTCCGTGAAAATGCAGCAAGCGTCCTTGAGGACTTAAGTAATATGCTGTTCCATCCGGGTGGGCCAATCTGATGGAGTCGGCTGGAAGCCTGCCTCCGAAATCCCCCCGGGAGGCCCACCAGAGCCCACCCAGTGAAACAGATCCTCCTGGCGTTAGTTGCGCCCAATCCCCAGGGATCAACTGGCGGTCTCCCTCTGATGAGCGAACAGTAAGTGAAATGAAATCTCCTGCCGGACTAACACGCGCACTGCGTACTTCTCCAGACATGCCAGCTGATTCGTAGCGCGTTCCAGCAGCTGAAGGAAAAGCAAGCATTCCTCTGGGGGGTGCGATGTGGTGCCGCCCAACATCGCTTACGAGGCGGCGCAGATTGTCTAACTGATAGATTGTGCGTCCATCTGGGGCGGTCACTGTAGTAATTGCCTCCACACCACTGCCTTGGCGCGTTGCTTTCCAGCCGTCTGTATCTCTGCCCAAAAGCAGCTGCGCTAACCTATCATCGGCAATTGCAACTCGGCGTCCTCTTGAATCTATGAATGCAAAGCTTCTTACTACGCCCAGATTATCGACATCTACCTGGTTGATTCCCATTCCAGACACTTCCGGTGTGCCATATCGGTACCTTCTGCTTCCGTGCGGTCCGGGCAGTTCGATTGGTCTGTCTCCTTCTGTGGATACGTGTGTTTCAAGGGCGCGAAACCCGTCTCTCAATGCAGGCTCTCCAGTACTGCGATAAACGGCAGGAGTCACGAACATACTTTCAATGGTGCCCGTACCCGCTCCGGAACCGGTACGCTCACTGCGACCCAATTCGCGCATTGCGATCTCATAAGAAGGGTCGGTAATTATCGAGATTGAAAGAGAACCACCTTCGCCAGCCTCTCGAGACCCCTCAAAATGTCCGCGTTCTGATTCGACTCCCATGGCAGGTCACTCCTGTAGAAACTGTTGCCCACATAGTGACAATCGTTTGTGCAAGGAGCGTGCAAGTTACCAGTTGCGAAATTCTGCAGGCGCAGAAACCGCAGAAAATTTTGAGCCTGTCAGATCGATTAGTTGCAAGGGATTTTTCCAGTCGCCTCTTTTGGTTCTGAAAATCAGTCCATTCTGTGAATAGAGCAGATCACCATTTTTATCCCAATCAGCCCAGTCTGTTTTGCCGAGGTCGAGTAAAACATCGCCCTTGATTCCAATCACTCTGTATTCCTGAACCCAGGGAGGCCCGTTCTTTTCATGAAACCCAAAGGTTGTCATCTCAAGAGTGTTTTCACCATCTCTTTTTTCATGTATATCGGGCGGATCCAGTGTCATGAACATTTCGTATTTCGGATCTTTGTCTAGAGCTTTTTGTTTGCCCGCTTTTTCTCGTCCTTTCTGTAATTCTTCCGCCCAGAGCAAGGCTCCTTCGAGAAATCCAAGCTCTTCTTGCAGTGCTTGCAGTCGCGCATGATCGGTAAATACATCGACTTCGTAATTCTCTTCTCCAAACTGAGTTTGAGTCCAGCCGTCTCTTTTCATGCGCATGTCCATTATCGGGCTGTCTTCGCCGCTGCCGGAATTTTCGCCGCAAGGAATCACATTTATCGATTCCGGAAGAGAAAAGGTGTCACTTAAACGCATTCTGGTGACGGAGTGATTTAGCTGAATATGCGTCTCGTCATCGAACAGCCCACCGCCGCCCCAGGCGCCCATTCCTTCCCAGAGCGCAATTGCGGTCAGATAGGGCGGTTTTGAAATTGCCGTCCAACTGGTCATTGGTCCCTTGAACTTTGCTGCAAAATAAATCATATACTGGCCGGACGGAGACAGGTCGGCGCGCCGCTCGTAAATTCGCCCATTCAACCATTGACCATGCTCGAACGTATCGTCGCTCAAATTCCATTTGAGCAATTGAACCATTGACGACGGTCCCCGTCTGAAAACTACGGCGACGGGCGCCTGGCGAGCAATTATGACGTAGCAGCGAGTCGAGGCGTCTTGCATATCGCTGTCATTCTACCATTCTCGCAAATCATGTATTGATATGGCTAATACTTGTGTTCGGCCATGGACAAGGTATTAAAAGTACACATCCAAGCTAGCCTTCCTTGACCCTCGCTTGTTGTATATAGACGTTGAAAATCTGCATGGTTGCTGGGTCGCGTGTCCCTTTCTTGGCAAACACTTTTTGAAGTGTTGGAATTACCCGAATTCGGGAATTCAAAAAATGTTGAGGCGCACATAGAATGAAATTGTAGCCGGCAGATTTCTCCGGCGTCGAAGTTGAGAGGTATAGAAGATGGCGGATTTCACCTGGCGCAGTGCCGGGTTGACTGATCGCGGGCTCGTTCGCCGCGACAACCAGGACAATTATTTTATCAGTAAAGATGGACGAGTATATGTCGTTGCTGATGGTGTTGGTGGCTACAATGGTGGCGCGACCGCCAGCCGAATAGCAGTGGAAACGATTGAAGAGTTGTGGTCTCAGGGCCAGTATCTACCTGCTGAGCATATTGCGTCGTGGATACGCGCCACAGTGGCTGAAGCTAACCGACGCATAATCAGTAAAGCACAAGAAGACGTTAGCCTGGACAACATGGGTACAACGATTGTGATTGTGGTTGTAGATCAAGCTGGTGATTTGCATATCGGACATGCTGGCGATTCACGTGCTGTGCTTGTTAGAAACGGCGAATTCAACATGCTGACCATCGATCATTCGGTGGTGATGGAAATGCACATGAAGGGTCAACTAACTGCCGAGCAAGCGCGTATGAATATATACAAACATCTCATTACCCGTTGCCTTGGGCATGATGAGGTTGTGGATGTCGACTACAAAAAGATTGAAGCGAAGCCGGGAGACTGTGTAGTCCTTGCATCTGATGGACTGTCCGACGAAATGCGCGAGGATGAAATAGGTGCTGTGATAAACAGTTGCACAACGCCGCAAGAAATCTGCCAGAGGCTCATGCAAATTGTTTTGCAGCGCGGCGCTCACGATAACACTACGATTTTGACAATCGTCTGTGAGCCGGAAGTCACGCGTTCAATAGAAACAATTCCAGTGACCAACGGGACCTAGCCGCGGAAGGATGCGGGGAAGCGAGGAAGAAAGGGTTACTTTCGCGGTCTTCGCTTGGACATGCTGGCGATCTGGCTGGCGATGCGGTCGAAATCAGAGTAAAGAATGCGGCTTTCTTTAACATCTAAATCTCCGTCAGCACGCATACCACTCTCTTTCTCTCCGATCGCATCAAGAAATTTCCGAATTCCAGCTGCGTCCTCTTGTGACATTCTGCCTTCTGCAACAGCCTTGGCGATTCTGCCTTCCAGGTCCCAGCGGCGCATAGCCACATCATCAATATCGATCCAGTCGCCGCTGTTGATGGCAAATTGCGTTCCTTGCACTAGAGGCGTGACTACTTCCTTATGCAAGGCATTGTTGAGTTTGAATGCAATATCGTCCAGCTCTCTGGCAATTCCCATGACCTTGCTGTTTGCCGATTTCGTTGCTTGCGCTGCTGCAGCTTCCTCTTCTCCGGCGATGCGGGCGAGATCAGCTCTTAGCTCCGTTTGCAATGCGGCAGGAAGCGAGCCATTGGCGGATTCATCGGCAATGATTCTCTCCAGTTTTTGCCTGCGCTCTGAGAGAGTCGAAATCATGACACTCTTTGGTTTGGCCATGATTCTTGTTGTGCCACTGCTGGTAGTGACTTGCACTTCCGTTACGGGTCCCGCATTTTCTTCTTGCGAATATGCCGGCAATATCGAAATCAAAGCGGCAGTTAGTGTAAAGCAGACTTGATTTTTCATACTCATACTCGGTTGGGGCCAATCCCATGCACTGTCCATAATGATACTTCGGCGATTGGGACGGTAAATCTTTTGATGAAAAATCTTCGCGCGAAATGATATATCTCACCAGAGCTTTATCGTGAAAAGAAGCTCTTGGTTCACTTTCGTCCTCACAGAGCTTGGGTGCTTAGCACGAAGCTCTTTAGCTCTCGGCGTTCAGCGTTTGCAGTGGGCGGATGCCACTCTTGCCTTCGTGCAGCCCCTGCCAGAAGGCGTCGAGTGTCAGCCCCAGCGGATTCAGCACGCCCACGCCGGTGATGACCACCCG
>JAYRNY010000792.1:0-6057 GCA_041911975.1 bacterium
ATAGATGTAGAGCACATCCGAATATCTGCTCTCGAACATGATGGGCATTATTACATTGGGATTGTGGTTGAAGATTCTCTTGTTCGTGATGATGAATTTTGTATCTTTGCCGCCTAAAGTCGCTCTGTATGCGGACTGAAATGCCAGTGCCAGAAGCAACGATACGGCTGCGACGGCGAGCAGTGCTCCCGCCGGCCATATTATTGATTGAGTAAACTCAGCCAACGTCTTTTCAGTAAGGTACGCTGTCAGCGCGGTAAATCCGAGTACTACGTAGAACGGAAATCCGAAAATCAGGAAGAACATAGTTGTTGTTCCAACCAGAGTGCTTCCACTGTTTTCTACTGTTTCTGAATAAAGGATCTTTTCGCCGTCTTCTAAAAGCTTTCTAGAATCGTTTTGGACCCTTTCTTCACTCCTAAGTTCTTGTTCTTTTCTTTGTGTTCGATAGTTAGTTTTCATGCCCCCAGCATAGGTTAGGGGCGGTTAAGGACCGGTTATGAAGTCGCTTGTAGAGGCGATCTTTCATACAGTCTTAATTGTTGCCGCCGCTACAGGCGGTTAGCTTCTTTGCGATCCTTTTCCGCCAAATCTTTGCGCCCCATCTTCTCGTATACAGTGGCCCTTTCTTTGAGTGCATTCGTGGAGGGCTGAAGGTCTAAGGCTCTCGAGTAATCAACGATCGCTTCTTTGTGTTTGCCGATGCTTTCGTAAAGACGTGCTCGGCTTAAATAACCGGTGTCATCTTGTTTGTTGTGATTGACCAGCGTATCGAGAGTTCTTATTGCTTCATCTGTCTTGTGTTGCGCCTGCAGGCACGCCACTTCTCTGTACACGACTTGATCTTCATACTTCTCTTTTAAGAGTTTGCGGTATTCAACCAGTGCTCGATCGTACTGTTTCAAATTTTCCAAAATTGTTGCCCGCTGGATCAAATACTTTCTCTCGACTTTGATGCACCTTTTTATATACTCCTCGATATCAGCTAGCGCTTCTTTATCTCGTTTCATTCTGCTGTAAGCGCCGGCGCGTTCGAGATAAGCGTCAGGGCAGGGTTTCTTCACCGCGAGTGCTTTGGTTGTAAGCTTAATCCCCTCCGCGAAATCACCCAATGAATCGCGACACTCAGCCAGAACACTGTATGCTTTGCCATACTCCGGATCTATCTCTATGGCGTGACGCAAGCACTTTTCTGCCTTTTCCACACCGCCTTCCACGTCGTTGTAATCATTCATGTATGCATTGCCTAGTTCGGTCAGTACATAAACATCATTCGGATGTCTGCTTTGAATACCTCTGAGAATTCTTTTTGCCGCTCCATAGTGCCCTAAATGGCAAAGATTTAGCGCCTCTTCGAATGCCCTCTCATCAGCAGTGTTTACCGCCAGACATTCAGTTGTGGCAAATAGTGAAAAAGTGAAGGAGAAAAGAGCGATGCCGACTTGGAAACGCAAGATTCCGAATCTCTTCCCGGCAATTCCAGCTGTTGAAAGTTTTTCTCTCATTGAACAATATCGCTCAAATTCTTTCAGCGTCGAAAAGATACTTTTGCGGCAGACACTTTCGTCCAATTTTGTAAGCAACAAATAGTGGAACTAAAAATGCTCGGCTTCCTTGCGATCCCGGGCTGCCAGATCTTTTCTACCCATCTTTTCGTAAACCTCGGCTCTCTGTTTGTACAGTGCGGCCGATGGTATTAACTGAATTGACTTGCTGTAATCCGATATTGCTTCTTTGTAGCGTCCTTGTTTTGCCCAAATGCGGCCTCTCGTCTCCAGGGCGGTCTCATCTTCCGGGTTGGTTTTGAGCAGCCCATTAAGACAGACCATGGCTTCATCATTCCTGTTCAGCTTTTCCAGGCAGGATGCTTCCCTTAAGGCGGTCGGATCGTAAAAGCGTTCTTTCTGCAAATATCGGTAGTCGGCCAGCGCCCGCTCATACAGGCGAAGGTTCTCTAGAAGAGCCGCCCTCAGCTCGTAGGCTTTTCTCAGAGTACCTGGCTGGATTTTGCCCGGAGCTGATCCTGTGGCGATCAACTTATCCAGATCGGCGACCGCTTCTTTGTCTTTGTGCTGATTGCGGAAGCTCTTCGCACGTTCCATGTAAGCTTGCATGTCGGGCTTCTTTACTGCAAGCGCCTGGCTGGACATTTGAAAGGCGATATCATATTTGCACTGACCGTTCGCCCACTCGGCCAGCAGTCGATATGCTCTGCCGAACTCAGGATCGAGTTTGATTGCTTTTCTGAAGCACTGCTCCGCTTTCATCTGATAGTCCACCATAGCCGTGTCGTCGTGAAGGTAGGCTTCTCCCAGATCGACAAGAAATCGTGTATCGGTTGGATGTTTTCTGTGAAACTGCAGGAGCGTTTCGAACGCTATATCACTGTGACCGGTTTCTATTAGTTTGTAAGCGCGCTTGCGAATCTGGGCTTCTTCGTTAGTTTGGCAAATGCCGGCGCTGCCATTGCATAAAAGAAAAGCGCAAGCAAGAGCAGCCAAGCGCGTAAGGCGGAGTTTTGGACGATTGGTTTTCTCTGAGCATTGCTCAAATGCGATCTGCATCCCTGCGATCCTTTTCGGCAAGATCTTTTTTGCCAATTTTATCGTATACGCAGGCACGCTCTTTAAGAGCGGTCGTGGAAGGCTGCAATTCGATGGCTGTGGAGTAGTCGGCCAGGGCTTCATTGTGTTTGCCAATGCTTTCATACAGCCGGGCTCTGGTCAGGTAGCTGGAGTCATCCTGCTTGTTTTTCTTGATTAGCCCAGAGATGCTTATTATTGCCTCTTCCGGCTTGTGCATCGCCTGAAGGCAAGCTACTTCTCGGTAGACGAGTGAATCTTCATACTTTGATTTGAGCAGCGCACGATACTCGATGATTGCCAGATCGAAGCGTTTTAGATTCTCGAGAATAGTCGCTTTCTGAAGCAGCACTTCGGGATCTTTGCTGTTTTTTTTCTTGATATAAGTCTCGATGTCTACGAGCGCTTCTTGGTCGCGTTTCAAATTGCTGAGCGCTCCGGCGCGTTCCAGGTATCCCTCCAGATCGGGCTTCTTGGCTGTCAGAGCTTTGGTGGCATATTCGATGCCTTTGTGATACTCACCGCGTGAGTCAAAACAGAGTGCCATGCCCAGGTATGCTTCACCTTGCTGAGGATCAAGCTGAATTACTCGTTCGAAGCACTTCTGTGCATTGCTTACCGATGATCCATCGTTGAAGTTGCGTTCGTAAGAGAAACCCAACTGGCAAAGAACATTTACGTCGTTGGGGTGACGACTTTGCACGGCGCGAAACAATTTAGTCGCTTCCACATATTTGCCGGCTTTGGTGAGCTTGATCGCGTAGTTGAAATCTTGCGCGTCATTGGCGCGGCTCAGCATGCCGCTGCTTGTGATAAATGCTGCCGCAATGCTCAGGGCAAATGCTTTCTTCATCTACTAAAGCCTATCCGCTTCTTTTCGATCCTTGTCACCTAGATCCTTGCGTCCCATCTTATCGTAAACTGAGGCTCTTTCTCTGTAATAGGTTGTCGATGGAGACAGATCGATAGCTGTGGAATAGTCTGTGACTGCTTCTTTGTGTCTACCCAGACTTTCGTAAAGCCTGGCTCTGTTCAAATAGCCGGTATCATCGGCCTTGTTGTGCGCAATCAGGTTATTGAGGCACTTCAAGGCCTCGTCCGGCTTATGCATAGCGCGCAGGCAAGCTACCTCTCGAAATACGATCTGGTCTTCGTAGTTGTCCTTGAGCAATAGCCTGTAGACAGCAAGCGCCTTATCGTACTCTTTCATATTTTCCAGAAGGCCAGCTCTTTGCAGTTGGATTTTCCATGTGTATCTTCCTGATTTCGGCAAATTGATGTTGTGCAGAAATGCGTCGAAATCAGCCAGTGCTTCCTTATCTTTATGCAAATTGCTGTATGCGCAAGCGCGTTCGTTTAGAGCACCGTTGTCCGGTTTCTTTACCGAGAGGGCTTTGGTGGCGTACTTTACCGCGTTCTGCCAGTCTCCATGAGCGCTGTACCATTCGCATAGCTTCTTATAAGCGCGGCCGTATTCGGGGTCCAACTCGATTGCTTTTCTAAAGCACTTTCCGGCATATTCCGTGCTATGTGTGAGATCATCTGCATTGTTCATATGAGCGTGCCCAAGCTCCACGAGGATACGAGGATTATTGGGCTGGCGCTTGATCAATTCGGTAAGGATGCGGATAGCATTCTGGAAATGCCCGCCGTCGCACTGTCGAGCGGCCTCGTTGTAGCACTGCGTGTCGTAGTTGTTCAAATCGCAGGCCGGGTTCGTCATGACTGAGTTTGCCAGTACGACCGACGCGGAAATTATTCGCGCAGAGTAAGAAACGGCCGGTTTTTCGACGGTATTATCAGCAGTGGCGCTCTCTAAATCCAAAGGCACATACCCATAGGAATCAGCCGAGGCTTCCACTCCTAAGAATAGCTGTTTTGAGCCAGACTTGCGAATCTAGGGCAGTTCGATACGCGGGAAAGCGTTGTTCTTAGCCAGATTGCGGATAAATGTGATGGCTACTTCCCGGTGCTTTGCCTGGTCGTAGCTGCCGCCCCAGAATCCGTAGTAGTACTCTGGGAAGCGCGGATCTCTCGTGTCGCCGTAGATTCTGTAAGGGTCAAGCGGCATGACTGCATTGCCCGGGGGCATGCGGTTGACTCTTTGCAGACCTGTGCGTGAGTCCGTGTCGACTGCCTTCAAAAGTGAAAGCGCATCGTCGAATTTCTTGATCGTATAAGGATTGTTCAGCTCGATATAGCGTCCGCCATTTAATACCTGGTCGATTATCGGCTTCATGGCTTGCGCCGTGTACACGTCAGCCAGATAAATCTTGAAGTATGGGTTGTCGGAAGTTCTCACCGATTCTTCCAGGCTCTTAGCCTGGATATCGAGAACGCTGGAAGATGTCTTGGACATGCGCAGGAAGTAATTCATGGCGTCGCCGCTGACTACGCGCTGGCCGCCCGGAGCCTGGAAATCCACCTGTTGTCCGACCTTGAAGTTGGAGAAACCTTTGAAGCCGCCTTCCATGGCCATGGCTTCGTTCACTTTCAGCCTGGTCGCTTCCAGATCGCGCTTATCACTATTCATCTCGATTTCTTTGGCTTGAATCGAATAATAGTGGCGTCTGGGACGCTGGGAGACTGTGCCGTCCCCGCCGCGAATTTGCTCCATTTCTCCGGAGCCGTCCAGCCAGAAAAAATAGCCTTTTGCATCCACGAAGTGCTTCACTTTCACGCCTTCAGGAATGCCCTGAATGCTCAATTGCTGGTAGTTCGGATTGGCGGCCAGCTTGCGGTCGAAGTCAGCCTCACCGTATTGCAGGGTTAATTTGCCGTTGACGACGGGATCGCCTACTACTTGACGGTCAGTAACCACCGGGCGATTCGGGTTCGTAATTACTTCAGGCTGTGTAGGGCCGCCGGCCAGTCGATCGCGCATGCGGTCGCGAAACGAGGTGCCCGGCTGGTTATCAGCCCTCACCCAGTATTCACTGTTGTCCAGAACACTGCCCTCAAGCAAATTTGCAGCCCTGGGGTCGAATTGTTCGGTGTTTTGCTCAACCATCCTGTCACTTTCCTAGAATCGCCAGTGCTCTGCCCAAAGGCCTTTTTTGCCAGTTATAGGTGAATATCTTCAAAACCATGCCCAGTGTCAATGTGAGGACTACGTATCAAGTCCGGTATGAACCGCTGAAAACCAGCGCTGTGCATTTCGCTCGCATTAGGATTCAGGCGCTAATTCCAGGTGCGCTCACCCCAAGCGTCAACCACAAGTTGTGAAGCGAACCCACGAAGAGCCGAATCAGCCTCGGCTCTTTGTGCCTTTTCCAAAGTGAAATTGCGGACGGACAAGCGAAGGACGCCGAGGAGGCGTCCGAAGCGAGTGTCGCAAGCGCGCGGAGGGTGAAGCGCAGCAGAGCCCGGAGCGCTTATTTCAATATTTTGCTGTCAATCTCTTCTTTGAATTTGACCATTATGTCTTTCAAGTTGAGAATGCCCAGATCGCCTTCGCGTCTGTGGCGCAATGCGG
>JAYRNY010000793.1:0-2488 GCA_041911975.1 bacterium
AATCTTGGTGTTCACAGTGAAATGTTGTCGGACGGAATTGTCGATCTGATAGAGGCCGGTGTCATTACCAATGACGCCAAGACCGTTCTTCCAGGCAAGGTCGCCGTCACATTCGTGATGGGCACCAGGATACTCTTTGATTTCGTCTACAATAATCCCCTGGTCGAGTTTCAAACCAGCTATTACATAAACGACCCGTTCATTATTTCTCAAAACTATAAGATGACGGCGATAAATTCCGCCTTGCAGGTTGATGTAACCGGGCAGGTAGCGGCAGATACGATTGGAAACCTGCTATACAGCGGTTTTGGCGGGCAGGTCGACTTCATCCGCGGAGCCGCGCATTCGAAGCAGGGGAAAGCGATAATTGCTTTGCCCTCCACTGCAAAACACGGAAAAGTCTCCCGTATCAGTGCAATGCTCAGCACCGGCTCCGGTGTAGTCACATCGCGCGCGGACGTCCATTACGTCGTCACAGAGTACGGCATAGCGCAACTTTACGGAAAGACACTCAAAGAGCGGGCCAGGGCGCTCATATCTATCTCCCATCCGGACTTCAAAGCCGAGATAGAAAAGCAGTGCGCCAGCTATTCATGGTATTAGAGGACTGCAGCAGGCACCCCCCTAAATTTCCAGCACATCACCAATTGACGGTACTTCAGGTCGAAGTCCATATGTTTCTTCGATCTTGAAACGCAGCTCGCTGAGCTGATGCGGCTCACCGTGCGTCAAGATAATCCGCGATTTGTGCCTGGCCAAAGGCTCTATCCACTTCAGCAAATCCTTCTGATCGGCATGGGCGCTGAACCCTTCGATAGCGACAATTCTTGCCCGAACAAACACTGTTTGCCCCATGATTTTGACCGGATTGGTACCATCGAGCAAATGGCGGCCAAAGGATTCTTTTGCCTGGTAACCAACGATAAGCACAAGAGTATTCGGAAGACTCAGGTTATGTCTGAGATGATGCAGAATTCGGCCGGCATCACACATGCCCGCGCCGGCCATTATCAAGCAAGGTCCTTCCACATTGTTCAATGCTTGCGATTCAATTGCCGTCGTGGAAATCTTCAATGTGGGCAACGCGGCATAGATATTATCATCTGAAAAGAAATCTCGCACATCCTCGTCAAGCAAATCAGTATGCCTCGAATAGATCTGCGTGGCTGCGGTTGCCATCGGGCTGTCCAAATAGATTGGGAATGGCTCCAAATCTCCATTTTTAAACATCTGATGCAGGTGGTAAAGGAGTTGCTGGGTTCTGCCCACAGCAAAAGTTGGAACCAAAATCTTGCCCTTCTTTTCTATTGCATCCTTTATCAGGTGCGTCAATTCTTTGACAGTATCCGCATACGGGGGATGATTTCTCCCGCCATAGGTCGATTCCATAAAGACGGCATCCGCTCTGTCTATCGATGCAGGGTCTCGATTGATCGGTATACTCCACTGCCCAAGATCACCGGAGAAGAGCAGGCGGCGTCTGCCTCCATTCTGGTTGGCCACGAAAATTACGCTTGATGAACCGAGAATGTGACCGGCTTCAACAAGCTCGATCTTTGTTTCATCAGCAATTGGAAACCACTGATTGTATGCTTGCGGCGAAAAGTGTTTGAATACTTGCTCCACATCGGAAATATTGAAGAGCGGCTTAACAGGCTTCTGCCCAGCCTTGGCTCTCTGGCGATTCTCTCTGTCGGTATCATCCGCTTGAACTTTCGCTGCATCGTTCAAAATCAAGCGAGCGATATCCAGCGTTCCATCCGTGCCGTAAATCTTTCCCCTGAAGCCTCCTCTGACAAGCAAGGGCAGCCGCCCGCAATGATCGAGATGCCCGTGAGTAAGCACGACCGCATCGATCCGCTTTGGATTGACAGTCGAAGGTATGAAATTCAATTTTTCAAGATGCTTGGAACCTTGAAACAAGCCGCAGTCGATAAGAACCCTGGCATTTCCAGTTTCGACAAGATAGCAAGAGCCGGTTACTTCGTTAGCCGCGCCGTGCAGAGTTACATACATGCGCTTTATTTGAGACTGAAGAGATACTCGGCAATACTGTTTATTTCACTCTCACTGAAAGATGACGGCGGCATGACCAGTCCGCGCGAGCCGTATTCTTTGCCTGAATTGCCTTGCAATAGCTCGGCATTGGAAATACTTTCAGCAATATAGTCTTTGTCATGTCTCGAACCGATGCCGTCGAATGCCGGCGCAAACTGGCCGCCGAAGCCGCCGAATGAATGACACATCAAGCAGCCTCTGCCATACACCAGGCTTTTCCCCTGGGCGATTGACTTCGCTTTCTCTGAAGCCTGAGTCGTTTCTTCTGCGCCGGAACTGGTTGCACCGGTCGAACCAGCTTTACCCTTTCCGTTTTTCGCATGCGGCTTGACGTCAAAACCGGATTCTATGGTGGGCAATGAGGCTACATAAGCAGCCATTTTACGGGCACTGGCTGCAGGAATACGCAAGTGGGGCATCAACTCGGCAT
>JAYRNY010000794.1:0-2144 GCA_041911975.1 bacterium
AGATTCCGTAGCCGTCATGGTCAATGTGGACAATCCGGTCAATGACCTGACCATGCACGAATTGCGAGACATATTCGCCGGCGATATAACAAACTGGTCAAAAGTCGGCGGCAAGGATGCGCCTATTGAAGTTTATGCGCGCGAGCCTGGCTCAGGCACGAGCAAGTTTTTCGCGTCTCATGTGTTGAAAACGGCGAAGATTGTGAAGACAGCAACTCAAGTTGGTGCTATCGAAACAATGATGGACTCGATAGCCAATGACAAGAATGCCATTGGTTATGCGGGCATGGGAGCACTGAGTGTCGCCAATGGCAAGGTTAAGTCGTTGAAGCTTCAACTCATCAACGGTGGTACCGCAGTTGGTGCCACGGCGGCGACGGCAATCGGCGGTTATCCTCTCAGCCGACCGCTCTATATGTTCATGGATAGCGACCCGAAACCAAATGCTCAAAAGTTTGTCGAATTTTGCCTGAGCGCCGAAGGGCAAAAGCTCGTCGAGTCGGCTGGATATGCAAGCATAGATCGTAAATAAGAGTAGTCAGTAGAAAGAATTCGCACTCTGCTGGGGTACAGATTATTTGGTGTGTGTAAGTGAGGTCTCGCGAAGAGTCTGAACTGATCCTTGGACGTATCCCGTGGAAAAGCCAAATCAAAGACAGGGACTGCTCGAATCTCAGCCTATCAAGCTGGCTTCGATCAAATCTGCCTGGGAATCGGACAAAAAGGGCTCGGCTGCCAGAAAGCGTATCGTGTATGCGTTTTTCGGGTCTCTGGGTGTTCTGGCAGTGCTGATAATTTTGGCTATAGTCAACGGCAACTTCATCCTGGCCGGACTTTTGCCCCTGCCAATCGGCATATTGACCTGGGTCTATTTTCAAACGCGGCGCAATCTCAAAGACTTCGGAAACTACGAGTCGAAACTGCACGACATGGGCACCGAGCTTGAGGACAAAAACCGCCAGCTTAGACAACTGGTGCAGACCGACGCTCTCACTTCCGTGCTCAACAGGCGCGGTCTGGAAAAAGCGCTTTCCACAGAAACTAACAGAGCGAAGCGATCAAACAAAAAGAACGCAGCAATCTTGGTAGATTGCGACGATTTCAAATCGGTCAATGAAACGCTTGGTCATGCCGGTGGCGATGCTGTTTTGCAGGAGATGGCCGCGCGCATGAGAAAGGCTGTTCGTCCGGTCGATTATGTTTCGCGAGTGGGTGGCGATGAGTTTATCATTTTGCTTTCGGAAATTGATTTGGACACTGCGCTGCAAGTTGCTGAGCGAGTTCGTCTCTCGATTTGCGACGGTCCTGTAAAAGCCGGCGATAAAGAAACGATGGTTTCCTCCAGTCTGGGCGTGACAATGCTGCCCAAGGAATTGTGCACCATCGAGGAAATACTGACTGCCGCTCGCATGGGTTTGAAACACAGCAAATCAGGCGGCAAGAACCGAGTCTCCACGGCCGATATTGGCAAAGATGCAGAGGCCGAGCGCACGCCGTTGAGCCAGATTTTGTCCGGTGCCGAGAATTTCAGACCCTTCAAGCAACCGATTGTGCGTTTGCGTGATGGAGCTGTTGTCGCCTCTGAGATGTACTGCCTGGGTCCGCAAGGACCATTCGAAATGCCAGAGAATTATTTCCGCCTGGCACTTGAGCAAAACCAGCTTACCGCAGTCGATCTCAAATGCCTGCGTACGCTTCTGAATGCTGTAAAACGCAGCGAAATAGGAAAACGGGTGCATTTGAATCTTTACCCGGCCACGCTTCTGGATATCACTGTGGAAGAGTTTTCCGCATTGTTCGGCGAACTGTCGGGTAACGGTGGATTGTGCATTGAAATCAGTGGACGTCAGATGTTTGCCGATGCCACCTGCCTTTTGGAGCGCATCGAAGAGTTGAAACGATTGGGTGCGCAGATCCTTCTCGATGACATCGGATCCGGCCGCAGCACCATCGAGCACATGATGATTCTGGAACCTAATCAGTTGAAGATTGGCCAATCGCTTTCACAGCACGTCAGCGCTCAGCCTGTGAAGCGAAAACAACTGGAGCGTTTGGTTGCTATTGCCCAATCCATGGGCGCCAGCATCATCGCCGACGGGGTTAAGTCAAAAGACGATGAGAAGGTGCTGCTCGAATCTGGTGTC